>JBJMOZ010000287.1:0-8458 GCA_045803465.1 Gemmatimonadales bacterium
GGGAAGAGCGTCGGGCGCAAGCCGCACTGGAAGCGAGCGATCGTGAAGCTCGCCGACGGCGACAAGATCGAGATCTTCGAGGGCTGAGCCGATATGCCAATTCGTCAATTCAAGCCGGTGACCAAGAGCAGCCGTTTCCGCTCCGTCGCCGATTTCAGCGAGATCACGCGCACGACGCCGGAGAAGTCGCTGCTCGAGCCGATCAAGAAGAGCGGCGGGCGTGACAACCACGGCCACATCTCGATGCGCCGCATCGGGGGCGGGCACAAGCGGAAGTACCGCATCATCGACTTCAAGCGGAACCGGCCCGGCCAGCCGTGCACGGTGCGTGAGATCGAGTACGATCCCAATCGCTCCGCCCGTATCGCGCTGGTGCAGTACGAGGACGGCGAGAAGCGCTACATCCTGCACCCGAAGGGGCTCAAGGTCGGCGACGTGATCTCGTCCGGCCCGGGCACCGACGTGCGGCTCGGCAACGCGCTGCCGCTCGGCGAGATCCCGCTCGGCACCGCGGTGCACAACATCGAGCTGAAGATCGGCAAGGGCGGGCGGGTGTGCCGCTCGGCCGGCACGAGCGCACAGGTGGTGGCGAAGGAAGGCGACTACGTCACGCTGCGCATGCGCTCGACCGAAGTGCGCCTGGTGCACGCGCGCTGCCTGGCGACGATCGGCGAGGTGGGCAATTCGGAGCACGAGCTGCTCTCCCTCGGCAAGGCCGGCAAGAGCCGCTGGCTGGGCAAGCGCCCGCGGGTGCGTGGCGTGGCCAAGAACCCGGTGGACCATCCGCTGGGCGGCGGCGAGGGCAAGACGTCGGGCGGTCGCCCGCCGGTGAGCCCGTGGGGCAAGCCGGAGGGTCGCAAGACCCGCAAGTCCAAGAAGAGTTCGAACCAGTACATCGTGCGCGGCCGTAAGCGCGGGAAGGCGACGCAGTAATGGCGCGGAGCGTAAAGAAGGGCCCGTTCGTCCAGGACGCCCTCATGAAGAAGGTGTCGGTCCTGAACGCGAAGAACGAGAAGCGCGTGGTGAAGACCTGGAGCCGGGCGAGCACGATCCTGCCCGAGTTCGTCGGTCACACGTTCGCCGTGCACAACGGGAACAAGTTCGTCCCGGTGTACGTCTCCGAGAACATGGTGGGGCACAAGCTGGGCGAGTTCGCGCCCACGCGGCTCTTCCGCGGCCACAGCGGCAAGCTCGTGGCCGACAAGAAGGCGAAGGCGGAGTGACCATGCGAGGCCACGCGATCCAGCGGCTGGTGCGCCAGTCCCCCCGGAAGATGCGACTCGTCGTCGATCTGATCCGCGGGAAGGACGTCAACGAGGCGTACGCCATCCTGCAGTTCAACAAGAAGCTCGCGGCGAAGCAGATCGCCAAGACGCTCAAGTCGGCCGTCTCGAACGCCGAGCAGGCGGCGAGCCGCGCCAACGAGTCGTTCGACCTCGACACGCTGGTGGTGTCGAAGGCGATCGTCAACATGGGCCAGCCGCTCAAGCGCTTCGGCACGGCGGCCCAGGGGCGCGCGACGCCCATCCGGAAGCGGACGAGCCACGTGGAGATCCACGTCGGCCCGCGCGAGGAGAACTAAATGGGACAGAAGACTCATCCGGTCGGCTTCCGCCTCGGCGTCGTCAAGAACTGGCAGTCGCGCTGGTACGCGGGGCGCGAGATGCCGGCGCTGCTGAAGGAAGACGAGCTGATCCGGAAGTACCTGAAGCAGCGCCTCGGGCACGCGGCGATCGCGCAGGTGGACGTGGAGCGCCGGCCGGGCAAGGTGACGGTCACGGTGCACACGGGCCGGCCGGGCGTGGTCATCGGCAAGCGCGGCGCGGAAGTGGACAAGCTCCGCGACGAACTGGCGCAGCTGACGGGCAAGGAAGCGGCGGTGAACGTCGAGGAGATCAAGCGGCCCGAGCTGTCGGCCGCGCTGGTCGCCGAGAACATCGCGCACCAGCTGGAGCAGCGCATCTCGTTCCGGCGCGCGATGAAGCGCTCGGTGCAGTCGGCGATGCGCATGGGAGCACAGGGGATCAAGGTGCGCACGGCGGGCCGCCTGGGCGGCGCCGAGATCGCGCGCACGGAAGGCTATCGCGAGGGGCGCGTGCCGCTGCACACCCTCCGCGCCGACATCGACTACGGCACCGCGACCGCGAAGACGACCTATGGCACCATCGGCGTCAAGGTCTGGATCTTCCGTGGCGAGGTGATGGAAGACTTCGGCGGCCGCACGTACAGCACGGGGGCGTAAGCAATGCTGGCACCGAAGCGGGTGAAGTTCCGCAAGACGTTCAAGGGCAAGACGAACGGCATCGCGCGCCGCGGCAACGAAGTGTCGTTCGGCGAGTGGGGACTGATGTCGCTCGAGCCGGGCTGGATCACCAACCGGCAGATCGAGGCGGCGCGCGTGGCGATCACGCGCCAGATGAAGCGTGGCGGCAAGGTGTGGATCCGGATCTTCCCGGACAAGCCGATCACGAAGAAGCCGGCCGAGACGCGCATGGGCAAGGGCAAGGGCAACCCGGAGGGGTGGGTGGCCGTGGTGAAGCCGGGGCGCATGATCTTCGAGATCGAGGGCGTCACGGAGGAACTGGCGATGAAGGCGATGGCGCTGGCGATCGCCAAGCTGCCGGTCCGTACCCGCGTCGTGAAGCGCGAGGAGATCTAAGATGGCGACCACGAAGACGAGCGACCTGCGCGAGATGTCGGCGGAGCAGCTGCAGGCCCGCCTCGGCGAGCTGCAGGAGGAGCGCTTCCGCCTCCGCTTCCGCTCGGCCACCGAGTCGATCGAGAACCCGATCCGGTTCCGCACGATCCGCCGCGACATCGCGCGGATCCAGACCATCCTGCGCGAACGCGCGGGGCAGGCGTAAGGCGAGGCGACGAGCATGAGCGAGAGCACCACCGAGCAGGCGGCCGCCGCGCGCACGCGCCGCAAGACGCGCCAGGGCGTCGTGTCCAGCGACAAGATGACGGGCACCGTCACCGTGCTGCTGACCCGGCGGATGGCACACCCGGCGTACGGCAAGCAGGTCACGCGCACGAAGAAGGTGAAGGCGCAGAACACGCTCGGCGCGAAGGCCGGCGACACCGTGCGCATCATGGAAACGCGTCCGCTCGCGAAGACGGTCCGGTGGCGGGTCACCGAGATCGTGACGCGGGCGCGATGAGCGGAGGCCAGCAATGATCCAGCAGGAGAGCATCCTCCGCATCGCGGACAACTCGGGCGCCCGCCGGGCGCTCGTCATCCGGGTCCTCGGAGGCAGCAAGCGGCGCTACGCCGGCCTCGGCGACCGCGTGGTGGTGGCCATCAAGGACGCCATCCCGACGGGCCAGGTGAAGAAGGGCGACGTGGCGAAGGCCGTCATCGTGCGCACCGTGAAGGAGACCCGCCGCAAGGACGGCTCCTACATCCGGTTCGACGAGAACGCGGCCGTCCTGATCACCGACAACGGCGAGCCGCGGGCGACGCGCATCTTCGGGCCCGTCGCGCGCGAGCTGCGCGACAAGAAGTACATGAAGATCGTCTCGCTCGCGCCCGAGGTGCTGTGACATGAAGCCGCTCGTCTACAAGAAGACCCGCAAGGCCGCGCGCACCAAGCCGGTGCCGCAGGGCATGAAGATGCACGTGACCAAGGGCGACACCGTCCAGGTCATCTCCGGCGACGACAAGGGGAAGCGCGGCACGGTGCTGCGCAGCTACCCGAAGAAGGGCCGGGTGGTGGTGCAGGGCGTGAACATCATTCGGAAGCACCAGCGGGCGACGCAGACCAGCGAGGCGGGGATCATCGAGCGCGAAGCGCCGATCTACGCGTCGAAGGTGATGCTCATCGACCCGAAGACGAACGAGCCGACCCGCATCCGCCGCCGGCGGGACGCGGACGGCACCGTGGAGCGGATCGCGGCCAAGTCGGGCCAGTCGATCGCGAGGAGCCGGTAGGCCATGGCCGAGACGAAGCAGCAGAAGCAGCCCGCGAAGGGCGGCAAGGGCGGCAAGGGTGACGCGCCCGCGAAGAGCAAGGGCGGCAAGGCCGACAAGGTCGCCGCGCTGCCGGTGGACCCGTCGCCGAAGGTGGCCGAGGGCAAGCCGCGCCTGCAGGCGTACTACGAGTCGACGATCCGGGGCCGCCTGGTGAAGCAGTTCGGGCTGAAGAACCCGAACGAGACGCCGCGCCTGACGAAGATCGTGCTGAACATCGGCATGGGCGACGCGTCGAAGAACCCCAAGCAGTTCGAGGCGGCGCTCGAGGAGCTGGCGGCGATCAGCGGCCAGCGGCCGGTGACGACGCGGGCGAAGAAGGCGATCGCCAACTTCGGCCTGCGCGAGGGCATGCCGGTGGGCTGCAGCGTGACGCTGCGCGGCGCGCGGATGTACGAGTTCCTCGACCGCTTCATCACGGTCGCGGTGCCGCGGATCCGCGACTTCCGCGGCCTGCCGAACCGGAGCTTCGACGGGCGTGGCAACTACACGTTCGGCATCAAGGAACAGATGATCTTTCCCGAGGTCGAGTACGACAAGGTCGAGAAGATCCACGGGATGGACATCACCATCGTGACCACGGCCGGACGAGATGACCTCGCCATGGCCCTGCTGCGGGAGTTCGGCTGGCCGTTCCGCAACGAGACCCCGCTGCGCGTGGCAGTGGCGTAAGGAGCATCACGAGACATGGCGAAGACCTGCTGGATCGAGCGTGCCAAGCGCACGCCGAAGTTCAAGACCCGCGCGGTGCGGCGCTGCCAGCGCTGCGGTCGGTCGCGGGCGGTGTTGCGGCGGTTCGGACTGTGCCGAATCTGCTTCCGAGAGCTCGCGCTGCAGGGGAAGATCCCGGGCGTGCGCAAGGCTAGCTGGTAGGAGACGAGAGGACCATGAGCCTGACAGATCCCGTGGCGGACATGCTGACGCGCATTCGCAATGCGTGCCAGGCTGGGCACCGTCGCGTGGATGTCCCGGTGAGCAAGTTCAAGAGCGAGCTCGCCCGCATCCTGCGTGACAATCACTACATCGCGGACTTCAAGGTCCTCGAGAACGGCAGCCAGGGCGTGCTCCGGCTGTACCTGAAGTATCACAACGAGCTGCCGGTGATCCGGGAGCTCCGCCGGGTCTCGACGCCCGGGCTGCGCCGGTACGTGAAGTGCCGCGACCTGCCGCGCGTCAAGAACGGCCTCGGCATGGCGATCGTCTCGACCCCGCGGGGTCTGATGACCGACCGCGAGGCGCGGACGGCCAATCTCGGCGGCGAGCTCGTCGCCCTCGTCTGGTAAGGGGGCGCACGACATGTCGCGGATCGGACGCAAGCCGGTGGCCGTGCCCGCCGGGGTCACGGTGACCATCGACGGCAGCACGGTGAGTGTGAAGGGCCCGAAGGGCGAGCTGAAGCGCACCTTCAACGAGGACATCTCGTTCGCGCTCGCGAACGGCGAGCTCACGGTGAGCCGCCCGAGCGACGAGCCGCGGCACCGGGCGCTGCACGGCCTCAGCCGCACGCTGGTGGCGAACATGGTCGAGGGCGTGACCAAGGGCTTCGTGCGCACGCTGGAGATCCAGGGCGTGGGCTACAAGGCCGAGATGAAGCCGTACGGCGTGAACATGATCGTCGGGTACTCGCACCAGGTGCCGTATCACGCGCCGGCGGGGATCTCGATCAGGGTCGAGAACAACACGGTGGTGAAGATCGAGGGCGCCGACAAGGAGATCGTCGGGCAGGTGGCCAGCGAGCTGCGCGCCGTGCGGCCGCCGGAGCCCTACAAGGGCAAGGGCGTGCGCTACCAGGGTGAGCAGGTCCGCCGCAAGGCCGGCAAGACGGGAGCCAAGTAATGCGCGCGATTCATTCTCCCAAGACCCGTCGCGAGCAGCGCTACCGGCGCCAGCTCCGGGTCCGGACGAAGGTGCAGGGCACGGCCGAGCGGCCGCGCCTGGTGGTGTTCCGCTCGCTGAAGCATGCCTACGCGCAGCTCGTGGACGACGCGACGGGCAAGGTGCTCATGGGCGTGGCCGACAACAGCGAGGGCATCGCGGTCGAGGGCGAGGGCAAGGTGGCCCGCGCCAAGGCCGTCGGGACGCTGCTGGCGGCGAAGGCGAAGGCGGCCGGCGTGACGAAGGTCGTCTTCGATCGCGCAGGTTACCGGTATCATGGACGCGTGCAGGCGATCGCCGAAGGTGCGCGAGCCGGCGGATTGGAGTTCTAAATGGCTGACGAGCAGCAGGAGACGGCCCCGGCCGGCACGGAGTCCGCAGCGGCACCCGCGCAGCCGGCGCGCGGCGACGAGCGCCGCGGTGGCCAGGGTGGCGGCGGCGGGCGCGGTGGTCGCGGCGGGCAGGGCGGTGGCCAGGGTGGCCGCGGCCGTGGCGGCCCCGGTGGACCGCGCCGTGATCGCGACCGCGATCGCGACGGCGGCAGCGACCTCGTCGAGAACGTGGTCGCCATCAACCGCGTGGCCAAGGTGGACAAGGGCGGCCGGCGGTTCTCGTTCAACGCGCTCGTCGCCGTCGGCGACGGCCGCGGCAAGGTCGGCATCGCCACCGGCAAGGCGAACGAAGTGTCGGAAGCCGTGCGCAAGGCGGTCGAGGCGGCCAAGCGCGGCATGATCGAGGTGCCGCGGTCGGGCTCCACGATCCCGCACGAGGTGCAGGGTCACCATGGCGCCGGCGAGGTGCTGTTGAAGCCCGCCGCCACCGGTACCGGCGTCATCGCCGGCGGCCCGGTGCGCTCGGTGCTCGAGTGCGCCGGCATCACCGACATCCTCACGAAGAGCCTCGGCTCCTCGAATGCGCACAACATGGTGCGCGCCACGATGGACGGCCTGAAGCGGCTCGTCTCGGTCCGGCAGATCGCGCGCGAGCGCGGCATCGAGACCGACCAGCTGGCCTACCGGCCGCGCCAGGAGGCCTGAGCAATGGGTCGCAATCCCGTGGTGGGCCGGCAGGGCCCCGCCTATCATGCCGCCGTGATCCCGAGCGAAGCCGAGGCGAAGACCCTCGAGGTCAAGCAGATCCGCTCGAAGATCGGCCATGCGGAGACGATGGGCCGCACGCTCGAGGCCCTCGGTCTGAAGCATCATCAGGACATCGTGCAGCTGCCCAACAACGCGTCCGTGCGTGGCATGCTGTTCAAGGTGCGGCACCTCGTCGAGGTGTCGCCGGCCAAGGACAAGTGATGGCGAACGACAAGAACTACCTCTCGCTTTCCAACCTGAAGCCCGCGCCCGGCAGCTCGCAGGCGCGCAAGCGGTTGGGTCGCGGTGTCGGTTCCGGCCTCGGCAAGACGTCGGGCAAGGGCCACAAGGGTCACAAGGCGCGCACGGGTGGCAGCACCAACCCCGGCTTCGAGGGCGGCCAGACGCCGCTCTACCGCCGGCTCCCCAAGCGCGGCTTCACCAATCCGTTCAAGGTGACGGCGCAGCCGGTCAACCTGGCGAAGCTCAAGCTGGTCGCCGGCACCGACGTGACGCCCGAGACGCTCCACGCGGCTGGGCTCATCAGCCGCATCGACACCGCCGTCAAGCTCCTCGGCTCGGGCGACGCGGACCGGGCGTACGCCGTGAAGGGCGTGCCGGTGTCCGCCGCCGCGAAGGCGAAGATCGAGGCGGCGGGCGGTCGGATCGAGGCATAAGTGACGGCACCACGCGTACCCGGCCTCGCGGTCGATGACGAGCTGAAGCGCAAGCTCCTCTTCACCGCGCTGGCCCTGCTCATCTACCGGATCGGCGCGCACATCGCCGCTCCGGGCGTCAACGTGCAGGCCCTGGCCGACTTCATCCGGAATTCCGGGGCGGCCGGCTTCTTCGGCCTGTACGACATGCTGGGTGGCGGCCTGAGCCGCGCGACGGTCTTCGCGCTCGGCATCATGCCGTACATCTCGGCGTCGATCATCTTCCAGCTGGCCGGCGGCGTCGTGCCGTCGATCGGCAAGATGCAGAAGGACGAGGAAGGCCGGAAGAAGCTCACGCAGTGGACCCGCTACACCACGGTCCTCATCGCGTTCACGCAGGCCTACACCTACGCGCTGTTCACGGAATCGATCCCGGGCGCGGTGGCGAACCCCGGCTTCGCGTCGCGCCTGATCATGGTGCTCACGCTCACCGCGGGCGCCATCTTCGTCATGTGGCTCGGCGAGCAGATCACCGAGCGCGGCATCGGCAACGGCCAGAGCCTGCTGATCACCTTCTCGATCCTCGAGCGGCTGTGGCCCTCGACGATCCAGATGATCAACTTCGTCCGCGGCGGCGTGGTGTCGCCGCTGGGCGTGCTGCTGTTCCTCGCCATCACGGTGGCGGTGATCGCGGCGGTCGTGGCCATGACGATGTCGGCGCGCCGCATCCCGGTGCAGATCCCGCGCAAGGTCATGGGCCGCGGGCGCATCCGCGAGGGGCAGAAGACGTTCATCCCGATCCGGCTCATCACCGCCGGCGTGATGCCGATCATCTTCGCGCAGACGATCATCATCGTCCCCGGCACCATCGCCAACTT
>JBJMOZ010000296.1:0-10911 GCA_045803465.1 Gemmatimonadales bacterium
CCACCAGTGAACCGGCCCCGGCCGATCCGGCCGCCGCGCCGGCGGCTGCCGCGCCCGCTGCCGCGCCGGCCTCGAAGGAGTGGGCCAACTACGACTTCGTGCCGGGCAATCGCGTGCTGTTCGACACCGATTTCAGCGACGACAAGGTCGGCAACTTTCCGCAGCGGCTCGAGTTCGTCGAGGGACAGCTCGAAGTGGTGGAGCTCGACGGCGCGAGAATGCTCAAGGCGAGCGACATCAGCCGGTTCATCGTGCCCCTCACGGAGCCGCTCCCGGCGCGCTACACCCTCGAGATCGACTTCATCTCGAAGAACGGCTCGTGGAACGCGATCGAGTTCTCGGGCGGCCGTGAACGGGCCAACCTCGACACCCGCGTCATCGTGGGCGACAAGGGCGTGGAGGTGTACACCGACGGCAAGTCGCAGGTGAACTCGTACTACGCCGACGCCGTGCAGAAGGAGCTCGTGGGCACGCTCGTGCACGTGCGCACGCAAGGCGATGGCGGCTACCTCAAGGTGTACGCCAACGAGCGGCGCATCGTGAACGTGCCCAACGCGAAGATGGAGCGCGCCAACGCGCTGTTCGTCGGCATGGCCGGCGCGGACGGCGGCAGCAAGCCGGTGTACATCACCCGCATTCGCGTCGCCGAGAGCACGGCGTCCGTCTACGACGCGCTCGCGAGCACCGGCCGCTGGACCACGCAGGGCATCCTGTTCGAGACCGGCAAGAGCGACCTCAAGCCCGAATCGACGCCGACGCTCAAGGAGATCGCCGCCGCGCTCAAGGCGCATCCCGAGCTCAAGGTGGAGATCCAGGGCCACACCGACAACGTCGGCCAGGCGGCCGCCAACCTGAAGCTGAGCGACGCGCGGGCGGCGGCCGTCAAGACGGCGCTGGTCGGGCAGTTCGGCGCCTCGGACGCGCAACTCACCACGAAGGGCTACGGCGATACCAAGCCGGCCGGCCCGAACACCACGCCCGAAGGCCGGCAGAACAACCGCCGGGTGGAGCTCGTGAAGCAGTAGTCCCGGCCCGGAAACCCCCGACGGCGCGAATGCGTACTTACCCGTACCTTTCGCGCCGTCACTTTTCCCGGGATTCCCGATGCGCCGCCTGTTCGTCGCCCTGCCGCTCCTGCTCGCCACGCCACTCGCCGCGCAAGAGGCGGCGGAGCCCGATTCCTCGACGCTGACGCTCGAGCGGATCTTCACGTCGCCCTTCTTCGCCGGCAACGGTCCACCCCAGCTGCGCTGGACGCCGGACGGGAAGAGCTTCTACCGCTTCGAGCGGAAGGAGGGCCAGACCGCCGCCGACATGGTCCAGGTGGATCCGGCCACGGGGGCGCAGACGGTCATCGTCCCCGGCGCGCAGTTCGTGCCGGCGGGCGACACGGTGGCCCTCAAGCCCGCGGGCGTGCAGTTCTCCGACGACGGCAAGACCCTCCTCCTCTACACCAACACCGCGCGCGTCTGGCGCCAGAACACCCGGGGCGACTACTGGGTGCTCGATCGCGGCACCGGCAAGCTGCGCAAGCTCGGCGGCAAGGACGCGAAGCCCTCGACGCTCATGTTCGCGAAGTTCTCGCCCCAGGGCGACCGCGTGGCCTACGTGCGCGAGCACAACCTCTACGTGGAGTCGGTGAAGGACGGGAAGATCAAGCCGCTCACCAAGGACGGCTCCCGCACCACGATCAATGGCACCTTCGACTGGGTCTATGAGGAGGAGTTCGGCCTGCGCGACGGGTTCCGCTGGAGCCCCGACGGGAAGAGCATCGCGTACTGGCAGCTCGACGCCTCGGGTGTGCGCGACTTCCTGCTGATCAACGACACCGACAGCCTCTACTCCTTCACCGTCCCGGTGCAGTACCCCAAGGCCGGCACGACCAACTCCGCCGTGCGCATCGGCGTGGTGAGCGCGAACGGCGGTACCACGCGCTGGATGGCGGCCCCCGGGGCGCCGCGCGACATCTACCTGGCGCGCATGGAGTGGGCGGCGAACTCGAACGAGCTGGTCATCCAGCACTTCAACCGGCTGCAGAACACCCTCACGGTGCTGCTGGCCGACGCGAAGTCGGGGCGCACGAACCCCATCCTCGTCGAGCAGGACGACGCATGGGTGGAGGTGGTGGACGACTGGGCGTGGCTCGACGGCGGCAAGCGATTCCTGTGGATGAGCGAGCGTGACGGCTGGCAGCACGCCTACAGCGTCTCGCGCGACGGCAAGGACGTGAAGCTCCTCACCCCGGGCGACTACGACGTGGTGAACGTGCAGGCCATCGACACCGCCGGCGGCACGCTCTACTTCACCGCCTCGCCCGACAACGCCACCCAGCGCTACCTGTACAAGGTGCCGCTGACGGGCGGTGCGGCGACGCGCCTCTCGCCGGCCAACCAGAGCGGCACGCACCAGTACGCCGTCGCCCCGGGGGCCGCGTATGCGGTGCACACCTTCTCGAACTACACCACCCCGCCGACGACCGACCTGATCCGGCTTCCCTCGCACGAGTCGGTGCGCCAGCTCGCCGAGAACTCGGCGCTCGCCCATCGCTATGCCAACCTGAAGAAGGGGCCGGTGAAGTTCGTGCGCGTCGACGCGGGCAACGGCGTCACGATGGACGGCGTGGTGATGTACCCGGCCGGGTTCGATTCCACCCGCAAGTACCCGGTGCTCTTCCACGTGTACGGTGAGCCCGGCTCGCAGACGGCTCTCGACGCGTGGTTCGCCAACGGTGGCTTCCACACGTACATCGCGCAGCAGGGCTACATCGTGGCCAGCTTCGACAACCGCGGCACGCCGGCGCCGAAGGGCCGCGCGTGGCGGAAGTCGGTCTATCGCAAAATCGGCGTTCTGGCCACCGAGGATCAGACCGGCGCTGCGCGCGCCATGAGCCGCTGGGCGGGCGTGGACTCGACGCGCTTCGCGGTGTGGGGGTGGAGCGGCGGCGGCTCGATGACGCTCAACATGATGTTCCGCTCACCCGACGTGTTCAAGACGGGCATGTCGGTGGCGCCGGTGCCGGACGTGCACCTGTACGACACGATCTACCAGGAGCGCTACATGGGGCTCCCGCAGCAGAACGAGGCCGACTACGTCGCCAGCTCGCCGCTCACCTTCGCGAACCAGCTCAAGGGCAACCTGCTCGTGGTGCACGGCTCGGGCGACGACAACGTGCACTACCAGGGCACCGAGCGGCTGGTGAACGCGCTGGTGAAATACAACCGGCCGTTCCAGCTGATGGTCTATCCGAACCGCACCCATGGCATCTACGAGGGCGAGGGGACGACGCTGCACGTGTATTCGCTGTTGAGCAGGTACCTGATGGAGCATGTGGAGGCGGGAGGGCGGTAAGCGCGGGCAGGCGGCAGACAGACGAAGGGCTCCGGGTGGATTCGGAGCCCTTCGTCTGCCTGCTACTGATACATCCGTTCCAGCATCCCCGCCGCCGACTCGTCCAGCAGGTCCTCGTTCCTCAGCTCGTCGAAGTGGTCCAGCAGCTCCTCCGCCCGCAGCCGGCGCTTGCGGGCGCCGCGGTAGTCGCGGACCACCTTGCCGCGGTGCATCATGAGCACGCGGTCGCCGAGGCGCACGGCCTGGGCCATCGAGTGGGTCACCATGAGTGTGGTGAGCTTGAGCTTCTGCACCACGCTCTCGGTGAGCGCAAGCACCAGCTCGGCGCTCTTGGGATCGAGTGCGGCGGTGTGTTCGTCGAGCAGGAGGATGCGCGGGCTCACGATCGTGGCCATCAGCAGCGTGAGTGCCTGGCGCTGGCCGCCGGACAGAGAGCCAATAGGCGTATCGAGCCGGTCCTCCAGGCCCATTCCCAGCTCGCTCACCCGTGCCGCGATGGCCTCGCGCGTCGAGCGGGTGAGCGCACGGCGCAGGTCGGGCCAGGAGTGGCCGCGCTGGGTGGCGAGCGCCAGGTTCTCGGCGATGGTGAGCCGCGGCGCCGTGCCGAGGAGCGGGTCCTGGAACACGCGCCCCACGAGCCCCGCGCGCCGGTGCTCCGGCCAGTGCGTCACGTCCTCGCCGTACACGCGCACCGCGCCCTGCGCGGGGATCAGCGTGCCGGCGACGGCGTTGAGCAGGGAGCTCTTCCCGGAGCCGTTGAACCCGAGCACCACCACGAAGGCGCCCGGCTCCATCACGAGATCCACGCCGCGCAGCGCGCGCACCTCGTGCACCGTCCCCTCGTTGAAGGTGTGACGCAGGTCCACCACCTCGAGCGCGCGCTGCTCAGCCACGGGCGGGGGCTCCGGCCATGCGATGCGGGAATCGCGCGCGCACGATGTCGGGGATCACCAGCACGGCGAGCACGAAGAGCGCCGTGAGGAGCTTGAGCGCATTGGGGGCCACGCCCGCCGTGATCGCGCCCGCCACCAGCAGGCGGAACAGGATGGTGCCGAGCACCACGCCCAGGATGCGGCCCTCGAGCGAGCGGCCGCGCGCGATGGCATCGCCCAGGATGACGCAGCCCAGGCCCGTGACGAGGTTGCCGAAGCTCATCTGGATGTTGGCGAACGACTGATACTGCGCGAACAGCGCGCCGCTCAGGCCCACCATGCCGTTGGCCGCCACGATCCCGAGCACGAACATGGCATCGACGTCGATGCCGACGGCGCGCGCCATGGTGCGATTGTCGCCGATCGCGCGAAGCGCGAGACCGAGCGAGGTGCGGAAGAAGCGATCGAGCAGGAACACCGGCACGCCCGCCGCGGGAATCAGCGCGATGAGCGTGGCCAGGCTGCGCGCACTGACCCGGGTGCCGAACAGCTCGACGCCACGCTCGGAGAGGCCTGCCGCCAGCCAGATCCGTTCCGCCGTGGCCGGCAGCGCACGCGTCCCGGCCAGCGGGATGTCGCCACCCTTCATCAGGAAGAGGTCGAGCGAGTAGAGCGCGGTGGTGACGAGGATGCCGGCGAGCAGGATGTCGACCTTGAGCCGCGTGTGCAGCAGGCTCGTCACGGCCCCTGCGGCGCCGCCCGCGAGGCCGGCGACGATGCTCGCCGTGGTGGGGTCGAACCCGCGCGCGAGCAGCGCCGCCGCCACCACGGCGCCAACGCCGAACGCTCCGTCGGCCGTCAGGTCGTACGTGCCGAGGATGCGGAACGCCACGAACACGCCGAGCGCCAGGAGCGACAGCAGGAGGCCCATCGACAGCGCACCGACGAGCAGGTTCACGGGATGGCCTCGACGCCCGACACCGGCGAGGTCCAGCAGATGCCGCGCAGGAACTCGCTCTGACCCGCGCCGGTGACGCCGCGGTCGTCGGTGAGCAGGTGCATCACGGCCCGCGCGCGCTGCTGCGTGAAGTACTTGGACACCACGACCCGCGGCTGCACCGTGCGCAGCGGCACCGGCCGGTAGGAGAACACCGACGCGTGGAAGTGGCCCACGCAGCCGCTGCGTTCACCGAGCGGACGCAGCCACGGCGCCAGTGCGCCGGCGTTCGCCGTCTTGGCCACCACGCCCACGACCAGCGCCGACGTGCCCTCGTGGATGTGCTCGGGACTCACGCCGATCCAGTCGCGCACGACGGGCACGCTGGTGCTGAACCCGGCCTCGTCCCCGCCAGGCGAGCGGCGCAGCCAGGCACCCACGAGGCCCGACACTTCGGTCATCATCACCATGGCCGTCAGCCCGCCATCGGCCAGCTCGCAGCAGACGTTGGCCACTTCGCAGAGCGATACCGCATCGTGCTCGGGCAGCTTGGCGAAGCGGACGGTGCGCGCGAACGGCCCCTCGAACACCATGCCGCTGCCGAGTACCGCGGTGGCGGGCTGGCCCGACAGGCCAAGCATGAAGTCGGGCAGGGTCGCGCCATCGGTGGGATGCGTCGCCACGACGCCCTGTGCCGCGATCAGCTCGCCCAGGCGCGGCAGCGCATCGTCGACGTCGGGGCCCAGCGCGCCCACCCCCAGGCCGAATGCGTCCTCGCCGAACGAGAGCGCGCGGCACGCCGAGCGCGGAATCCCGCCCGACGCCATCCAGTCCGGCTCGCCCACGAGGCGGCAGCTCACCGTGGGGGGCGTGAGCCGGAACGAGGCCTCAGCCACCTCGTAGCGGCCGCGCACCATGAAGTTGCGCGGCACTTGCCAGGTGTTGGTGCCGCCCAGGCTCCAAGTGGCGGCGCCGCTGCGGCTGCGCGACAGGACGGACGACATGCGGGACGGCATCTGCGTGCCGCTGGGCGTGCCGCGATCGCTGAGCATGCCGCCCATCTCGGCGGCCTCGAGGGCGCCCCGCACCAGCGGCGAGGCGCCGGTGATGCGCAGGTCGCCGCGGACGGCGGCGTATTCCTGGTGCGCCCCGGCGATGGCCTGCAGGCCCGGGGTGCTGATGTAATTGATCTCGCGGAGGTCGAGGGCCGCGGCGCGCGACCCTTCACGGAGGAGTTGCTCGAGGGTGTCGGCCAGTTGCGCGGCGCAGTCGCCGTCGATCCGGCCGGCCAGGCGCACGACGGCGACGGGGCCGTCGTGCGCGACAGTCATCTGCATGCGTTACTGGCCGGCGACCTGTTCCTTCGTGGTCTCGAGCTTGTAGAAGGGGATGGTGGCCGGGCTCTCGCCCTTGAGGATCTTCGCGATCATGTGGCCGGCGGCGACGCCGCCCTCCTGGAAGTCCGGGAAGATCGCCGCCGAGGCGCCCTTCATGATCTCGAACGGCGAGGGCGAGAAGACGGGCACCTTCTTCTCCTTCGCCGCCGCGATGATGCTCTCGAACGCCGCGTGCGCCGCGTTGCCGAAGATCTCGATGGCGCCGACATTCTTCGCCAGCAGCGCGTTGGTGACCTCGGTGCCCTCACCCGCGTTGTTGATCGGCATGGCCACCACGCTCAGGCCGCCCTTCTTCGCGGCCGTCGTCAGCTTGTCCTTGAGCGACACCGAGAGGCCCTCGCCGGGGCTGAAGAGCACGCCGATCGACCTGGCCTTCGGCGCCACGCGCTTGATGAGCGCCACGCGACGCTCCTGCGCCGGGTCGCCGAAGCCCGGCGAGTAGACACCCGTCACGTTGGCGGCGTGGTTGCTGTCGCTGGTGCCGGCGCCCGCCGCGAACGGATCCGCGAGCACGTGGAAGACGATCGGTATGTCCTTGACGCGCTCGACCGCGGCCTTGAGGGTCTCATCCTGCAGCGTCACGATGACCGCGACCTTCTGGTCCACCGCGGCGTCCACGAGGCTCGACAGGGTGGCCAGGTCGCCCTGCGCGCTCGACGCCTTGAACACGTAGTCGCGGCCCTGCTCCATGCCCTCTTCCGACAGGCCCACCCGCAGGGCGTCCTCGCTCCACTCGGCGCCGATCCAGTCGGCGGCTCGGATGATCGCCACGGTCTTCGGGGCGGCGGCCGCCGTGCCGGCTGCCGCCGAATCCGCCTTCGCGCCCGCGCCCTGGTCGCCGCCCTTGGCGCAGGCGGCGGCAAGGCCACCGACCAGCGCCAGCGTCGCGATCAGGGTGAGCCTGCGGGAGTGAACGGGAGCGGCCATGGCGCCTCCTTGAAGTGCGATCGGAACGGGTCGAGTAGGGCCTTCGGACAGCCGGGGAATCTTCCCCCTTTTCCATCGCCGCGCCAGTAGGGTCACCGATGGGTGGTGACACCCACCTGCCGGCACATCTCCAGCACCGGGCACGTCGAGCACTTCGGCCGCACGCCGGTGCAGACGTGCTTGCCGAACGGCACCAGCAACCGGTTGATCTCTATCCAGTAACGCTCGGGCAGCACGTCCTCGAGCGCCAGCATGGTGCGCTCGGGTGTCGGTGCCAGCACGATGCCCCAGCGGTTCGTGACGCGGTGCACGTGGATGTCCACGCTGATGCGCGCGTGGCCGCACGCCACGCCGAGGGTGAGGTTGGCGCACTTGGGGCCGACGCCGCGGAAGGAGGTGAGCACCGCCGCGTCGCACGGCAGCACGCCGCCGAACTCCGCGACCGCGCGCTCGGCGATGGCGAGGATCTGCCGCGCCTTGGCCTCGTGGAACGTGCTGGGCTCGATGAGCGCGTCGATGCCATCCTCGCCGAGTCGCGCCACATCGGCCGGGTTCGGGGCCTGCTCGAACAGGCGGATGGCGAGCGGGAGGCTCAGCTCGTCCCGGGTGCGGATGGAGATGAGGCACGCCACGAGCTGCTGGAAGACGCTGCCGTAGCCGCGATCGCGGAGCTCGAACATCGCGGCGTCGGCGAAGTTCCGCACGGTGGCACGGATGCGGCGGACGGCGATGTCGATGTCGAAGGGAAGCTTCTCGGCGAGGCGGGCCATGGGGGGTGGTACCCCCGGTGGCCCGCTCCTACCTCACGGCACGGCCGGCCCGCACTTGCCGCCGCCCGGCAGCTCCGGCGCCCGCTCGGCCATCAGCTTCTCCACTGCCGCGATCTCCCGCGGCACGCCCGCCGAGAGGTGCTCGACGCCCTGCTCGGTGATGGCGTAGTCGTCCTCGATCCGCACGCCGACGTCCTTGTACTTCGCCATCACCGGCTTGAGCTTCGCGGCCATGGCGCGGTTCGCGGGCGTATCGGCGAGCTCGTCGAAGATGGCCGGGTTCACGTAGATGCCGGGCTCCACGGTGAACACGTCGCCCACCTTGAACTCGCGGTTGCCGAAGTAGTAGTTGGCCGGGTCGTGCACGTTGAGGCCGATGCCATGGCCGCCGGAGCCGTGCCAGAGATACAGCATGTACTGGGGGCATCCGCCCTCGGGGCAGCGCGGTCCTTCGTACTTCGCATCGGCCGACTCGATGAGGCCCAGCTTCGCGAGCCCCTCGGCCGCCACCCCGCGGCCGGCCGAGTCCGACGCGCCGACGGTGCCGCCGGCGCGGATCTTCGCGACGTACGCCGCCTGCGCGTCGAGCACGATCTGGTAGATGGCGCGCTGCGCCTGCGTGAAGCGGCCGCTCACCGGCAGCGTGCGCGTCACGTCGGCCGCGTAATGGTCGTAGGCGGCGCCGGCGTCGAGCACGAGCATCTCGCCGGCCTGCATCACCTTGCTGTCCTCCATGTAGTGGAGCACGGTCGAGTTCTTCCCCGACCCGACGATGCTGCCATACGATGGCCCGTCGGCGCCGAGGCGACGGAAGGTGCCCTCCACCAGCGCCTGGATCTCGAACTCGCCGCAGCCAGGGGCGACGGCGCGCATCGCCTGCACGTGCGCCGCGACGCTCGCGTCGATGGCGCGCCGCAGCAGGCCGATCTCCGCCGGGCTCTTCGTCGCGCGCATCTTCGCGAGCGTGGTATCGAGCGACGTCAGCGTCACCGATGAACGGCGCGAGACATCGGTGGCGAACGCCTTGCCCTTGGTGAGCGAGTCCTGGCGCGCGTAGTCGTACGTCTGCACGTCGGAGATGGTGTAGACCGGCAGGCCCGACGACATCAACGAATCCACCGCCGGCTGGAACTCGCCGAGCACCCGGCCGGGCAGGCCCGTCAGTGCGGCCACCTCGGCTGGGGCGGTGCGGTTCCCCACCCAGCGCTTCGTGCGACCATCGGCGTTGGGCAGGAACAGCGTCTCGGTGGTCTGGCCGCCGCGCTTCACCATCACGTAGATGGCGTCCGGCTCCTCGAACCCAGTGAGGTAGAGGAACGACGCGTGCTGCTGGAACGTCGGCCAGAAATTGACCGGCTCGACCGCACCGAACGCGAGCACCACGCCCGAATCCACCGTCGCGGCGAGCGCGGCGCGGCGCGCCGCATACTCCGAGAGCGGCACCTGTGCTGCGAGTGGAGCGAACGACAGGGCGGCCAGCGCCGCCGTGGCCATGAATGCGCGACGAGGGCTCATGGCGTGAGCGCCTTCGTCTCGCGCCGGGGCTCCATCTTCACCACCCAGAGCCCGTTGTACATGTCGTTCACGTAGGCCAGGCCGTCACGCACCACGACGCCCCAGGTCATCGCCGTGTTCTGCACCTGGCCGTCCCTGTCGGCCGTGTTCACGTGCACCATCTCGCGCTGCTGGGCACGCAGGTCGCCCTTGAGCTCGCCGGAGATGTCGAAGGCACGGAAACCCGCGTTGTAGGCGCCCATGTAGAGCGTGTCGCCCGCCACCCAGATGTTGTGCACCCCGCCGTGCTCGGGCTCGTAGAACGCCACCGACTTCGGCTGCTTCAAGTCGGTGACGTCGATGACCTGCAGGCGACCGTAGGCCCGGCCGGACGCGGCATCCTTCGCGCCCGTCACGCCAGAGGAGGGAAACACCTCGTCGGCGATGAAGACATAGTTGTTGTGCCGCCACGCGGTGTGCGTGCCGCGAATGAAACCGGGCCCGCCGGCGGCTTCCACCTGCCGGTACATGTCGTTCAAGTCGTACTTGTACTGCGACACGAGCACGGGCTGCGACGGGCTGCCGCCGGCCATGCCGTTGCCGATGTCGAGGATGACGAGCCCATCGTTCCAGTTGCTCAGGTAGGCGAGTCCGTCCTGCACGTCGATGTCGTGCAGCGTGCGCCCGGCCTCGGGACGATTGCCCGTCTTCCACGTTCCCGCCTCGTGCGGCTTGTACGGGTCGGTGATGTCGATGACGTGCATGGCCCCCGTGCCGTCGTTGGTCAGGTACACGTGGGTGCCGAACTTCTCCTGCCGGTACACGAACGCCGAGTGCACGCCGCTGGTGACGCCCTCGGTGAACTCCGAGATCACCTTGGGGTGGGCCGGGTCGCTCAGCTCGCAGGTCACGAAGCCGTTCTTGCGGTCGGACGCGCCCTCGCGGGTGAACACGAGATACTTGCCGTCCGGCGTCGTCATGATGTCGTTGATGATGCGCGTGTTGGCCACCACCGAATCGGTGATCGCGATCTTCGCGGGATCGGAGATGTCGAGCGCGTAGAAGCGATCGCCGCCCGCCGTGGTGCCAAGGTAGGCGTTGCGGCCGTTGGGGTGGATCCACACCTCGGTGGTGTTGAAGTCCTTCCGCGGCAGGCGGCCCACCAC
>JBJMOZ010000312.1:0-3428 GCA_045803465.1 Gemmatimonadales bacterium
CGGCGCCCAGGAACATGCCCACCTCGAAGCCACGATCGGGCAGCATGAGGCGCGCGACGCCCACGCCGAGGATCCACGGAGCGATGACGCCAAGCGTGGCGACCAGCGTGGCTCGGCCGCCGACGCGCCGCATGTCGTCGACGGTGGATTCCAGCCCTACCTCGAAGAGCAGGAGGATGGCACCCAGGGACGCCAGGCCCTGGATGGTGACGTCCGAGGCCACTTCGCGAAACCAGCCGAAGCCGACGAGCTCGAGATTGCCGAGGGCCACGCCGAAGAGCAGCTCGCCCAGCACGGCCGGCTGCTTGAGGCGCTCCGCCGCATCGCCGCCCAGCTTGGCGGCGACGAGGATGGAGGCGATCGCCACCGGCAGGGTGGAGAGGGCGTCGGTCATGGGGTGAAGGATACCGCCATCGGAGGAGCCGCCGCTCGCTCGGGAACGCGGGCGCAGGTCTGACGGGCATAGTTCAGAGAATTGTGCCGAAATAGCATATTTTCACGAACGAAAGCGTGAATTTCGTGTATTTTGCTCGATACTGTCACTTCTCATCGGCAAAATGTGCGCGCTTCGCGGTGCATTCGGGTCTTGTGAAGTGTTCATACAAGCTGTATGATCGAAGCGTGGCTCTCCTCCACCTCTTCTGAGACCGGCCCTTATGCCCCTGCCTGCATTGCTGCCGCTCCTTCAGGATGCCGCGCCGACCGTCGTGCCTGCCGACACGGCGTGGATGCTCGTCTCGACGGCCCTCGTACTGCTGATGACCCCCGCGCTCGCCTTCTTCTATGGTGGGCTCGTGCGCTCCAAGAACGCGCTCAACACCATGATGATGAGCTTCGTCGCCCTCGGCGCCGTGGGCATCGTCTGGGCGCTCGTGGCCTACAGCCTCGCCTTCGCCGAGGGGAACGCCTGGATCGGTGGGCTCGCGAACGTGGGGCTGGCGGGAGTGGGCCTCGAGGCCAAGGGCACCATCCCGCACCTGCTGTTCATGGCGTATCAGGGCACCTTCGCCATCATCACGGCCGCGCTCATCTCGGGGGCGGTGGTGGAACGGATGCGGTTCGGGCCGTACGTCGCGTTCATCGTGCTGTGGACGCTGCTGGTGTACGCGCCGGTGGCGCACTGGGTGTGGGGCGGCGGATGGCTGATGACGAAGGGCGTGCTCGATTTCGCGGGCGGAACGGTGGTGCACATCAACGCCGGCGTGTCGGCCCTCGTCGCGGCGATCGCGCTCGGGTCGCGCAAGGACTACGGCCGGCAGGCGATCCTGCCGCACAGCGTGCCCTTCGTGCTGCTCGGTGCCGGACTGCTGTGGTTCGGCTGGTTCGGCTTCAACGGCGGCAGCGCGCTTGCCGCGGGCGAGCTGGCGTCGCTCGCCTTCGTCAACACCTTCCTCGCCCCGATGGCCACGCTCGTGGTCTGGGTGCTGCTCGACTATTTCCGGACCGGCCACGCCACTGCCGTGGGCGGCGCCACCGGTATCGTGGTGGGCCTGGTCGCCATCACGCCGGCGGCGGGGTTCATCAGCCCGCTGCACGCCATCCTGCTGGGTGCGATCGCGACCTTCCCGAGCTATTACGCCATCGCCTACCGGGCGCGGACGCGGCTGGACGACTCGCTCGACGTCTTCGCGGGCCACGGCGTCGGCGGCGTCACTGGTGCCCTGCTCACGGGTGTCTTCGCCTCCAAGGCGTGGAACAGCGCCGGAAATGATGGCTTGCTCGCGGGCAACGCGGGACAGCTCGGGCTGCAGGCCATCGGCGTCGCCACGTCCGTCGTGTACGCCGGGGTGATGACCTTCGCGATCCTCAAGCTGCTTGGCGCCGTCACCGCGCTGAAGGCCGTGCCGCGCTCGGAGGGCCTGGGCATGGACGTCACCCAGCACGGCGAAGAGGCCTACGGGAGCGGCGAGGGCTCGATCCTCGTGCTGCCCGCCGAGCTCGCCACCGAGTCGGTACCCGGCCGCGCCGCCATTCCCCAGCCTGCGTCGCGCTGAGCGCGAGGAGACCAGGACATGAAGCTCATCATTGCGATCGTGCGGCCCGAGAAGCTCAACGACGTGCTCGAGGCCCTCTACCGCGCGGAGGTGCGCGGGCTGACGGTCTCGCGCGTGCTCGGTCACGGCGGCGAGACGGAGCGGGTCGAGAACTACCGTGGCACCTCCGTGAAGGTGGCGCTGCAGGAAAAGGTGCGCCTCGAGATCGGGGTGTCGCTGAATTTCGTGGACGTCACCGTCAGGTCGATCCTGGCGGCCGCACGCACCGGCGACGTCGGCGACGGCAAGGTCTTCGTGCTCGACGTGGACCAGGTGCACCGCATCCGCACGGGCGAACGGGACGAGGCCGCGGTGACGCCGGCCGTACCCTCTGGGGTCTGACGGCCGACTCATGCATCAGCACCTGCGCAAGGACTGCCGAAACGCGATGCCGCGCCTCAATCGGGGCGCGGCCGGAGCGGTGCACGTGCTGAGCGTCTAGCGGTTCACACGCCCAGCTGCGCCATGCCCCGGCATTCACCTGATGCCGGGGCTTCTCGTGTTCCGGTCGGCGTGGCCTTCCGCTCCCCGCCGATCACCAATGCCGAGCGGGTTCAACCAGGAGATGGTGCCGATGCGCCGACGCTACCGACCGACGAGCTTCGCCCTGACGTGTGCGCTGCTGGCGCTGCAGGCTTCCATCGCTCGGGCCCAGCAGCCGACGGACACCGCCGCCGCCGCGCCGCCCGCCGACACCACGGTGCGCAAGACGCTCGGCGACCTGCCGGTCTATCTCACGGGCTACGTCACCACGTCGTACATCTACGACTTCGGCAACACGGGCGACCGGATCACCGGCCGCTTCTACGACCGCTTCCATGACACGTTCATCCCCAACGCGCTTCGCCTCGGCATCGAGAAGCTCGCGGCCACCGACAAGGTCGACATCGGGGTGCGCTTCGAGCTGCTCTTCGGCACCGACGCCGAGGTGACGCAGGCGCTGGTCGACGACGGCACCTTCAACCTGGGCCGCTACGGCGACTTGACCGAGGCCTACATCACGGTCAACGCGCCACTTGGCGACGAGAACCACTACGTGCAGTTCAAGGCCGGCAAGATGTGGACGCTGATGGGATTCGAGGTCATCGACGACGTGCTCGACCCGAACCTCTCGGTGGGCAACCAGTTCACCTATCTCGAGAACTTCACCAACATGGGCGTCGGTGCCGACTTCAAGCTCGGGCCGAAGTTCGACGCGCAGCTGCGGCTCATCAACGGCTGGGACGTGGTGGAGGACAACAACTCCAACAAGTCGCTCATGGCGCGCCTGGGCTGGACGCCGGGCCCGGCGTTCACCCTTGGCGTGCTGGGCTACTGGGGACCGGAGAAGACCGACAACGACGAGGACACGCGGCAGGGCTTCGAGGCGCTCGCCACCTTCAAGGGCCTCTCGAA
>JBJMOZ010000345.1:0-5261 GCA_045803465.1 Gemmatimonadales bacterium
TCGCAAATTCGCGATGTCGCCTGTTTCTTCAGAATCGATTCACGGCGGTTGCAGGCACGACCTGAGATCATCATGGCCCCGATCGGGACCGTCGTGCTTCAGGGAGATCTTCATGCGCCTCCTCGCCTTCACCCTCGCCCCGCTGTTTCTCGCCCTCGCCGCGCCGGGCCACGTCGCCGCGCAGTCCGAGCATCCCTGGACCCTGCGCACCCGCGCGCTGCTCGTGGGTGCCAACGCCGAATCCGATCCCGTCGGGCTCGACGTCTACAGCGCGTTCACCGTGGAGGCGGACATCAGCCGTCGCTTCGGCCGCCACTTTGCGGTCGAGCTGATCCTCGCGAGCGCCTCGCACGAGGTGACGTCGACGGTCGACGGGATCGAGGTGCCGCTGGGCTCGGTCGAGCTGCTGCCGCCCACCCTGCTCGCGCAGTACCACTTCCTGCCCGAGGCGCGGGTGCATCCCTACATCGGCGCCGGCGTCAATCTCTCCATCTTCTACGAGAAGAGCGGCGACCTCGACGCCCTCGACCTCGCGACGCAGGTGGCGCCGGCGGCGCAGGCAGGCGTCGACGTGGACCTCTCCGATCGGATGATGCTCAACTTCGACGTGAAGTGGATCTGGCTGGAGACGACGCTGGAGAATCAGGGCGAGAGCCTCGCCGAGCTGACGATCGATCCGTTCATCCTCGGCGCAGGAGTGGGCTTCCGCTTCTGAGCGGGGGCGAGGCGGTCAGCTGGGGATCGGGGTATCGTTGTGCCATGCACCCTGCTCGCGACCATTCGCTTCCCCCTGATCCCGAAGCGGTCCGCCGGGCGCCGCATGAGCATGGGCGCGTCATCGTCATCGCCCCGACGCGTGCCGCCTGCGAGACCATCGAACTCGCCCTCGGCCTGCAGCTCGACACGCTGCTCGAGCGCGAGCATGGCCAGGAGCTCCGCGACTGGGCCGCCGCCGGCAAGGGCTTCGGCATCGTCGCCGGCACGGGCGTCGGCAAGACGCTCGGCATCCGGCCCATCGCCGAGTCGATCCTGAAGGAGGCGCTCCGCGTGGGCGTGGTGAACCGCGAGCGGGAGGCGACGCCCGAGACACCCACCTGGAACGTCGTCATCGTCACCACCGGCATCGCGCGCCGCTGGTTCGAGGACGATCTGATCTTCCCGAGCGACACGCTCGTGGTGGACGAGATCCACCAGACCTCCGCCGAGCTCGAGCTGTGCCTCGCGCTTGGCAAGCGCGTCGGGTGCCGGTTCATCTGGCTGAGCGCCACCGTCGACCCCTCCTTCTATGCGCGTTACCTCAACTCCAGCGAGATCCTGGAGACGAAGGCGTTCGACCCCGCGCTGCGCGCGAAGGTCGAGGTGAAGGTACAGACGCCGGAAGAGTTCCTGGAGGAGAAGTACATCAAGCGCGTCATCCGGGAGCGTCGCGGCGTCGCCGTGTTCGTGCCGACGCGGAAGGAAGTGGAGCAGCTCGCCACCGACATCGGCGGAAAGTACCAGAAACTCACCACGGCCTTCTACCACGGCGGCGAGCCGATCCGCGTCATTCGTCCATTCCTCGAGGGCGAGGTGGAGCGGCCCTTCCTGCTCGCCATGACGGCCGCCGGCCAGTCGGCGCTCAACGTGCGCGGACTCGACACGGTGGTGATCTACGACGCGCGCTACGCCAACAAGGTGGACCGCGGCCGCAACGTGCTGCACCGGCTGTACCTCGGCGCCAACGAGATCCTGCAGATGGCCGGCCGCGTGCACGGCCGCGTGCCGAACGGCGAGGTGACGATCCTCAGCGATCGCGAACTCGACTTCGCCACGCTGCAGCCCACGCCGCCCGAGTTCCAGCTCGCCGGCGACGCCGAGCGGGTGGCGGTGACGTGCGCAGCGCTCGGCGTCGATGCCACCGACCTCGACCTGCCGGTGCCGCTCGACCGCACCGCGTACCGACGCGCGCTCCGCACGCTCACCGAGCGCGGTCTGGTAGAGGAGGGAAAGCTCACGCGCTACGGCCGCGATGTCGAGGCGATGCCCGTGGACCGCGCCTGGGGCGAGCTGCTGGTGCATGCCGACCCCGAGCTCGTGCCGATGGTGGCCGTCTGCGCCAGCTTCGACTCCCTGCACCGCATGACGCGCGAGGAGCGCGACCTGCACGGCGTGCTGGTGAACGGCAGCGATCACCTCACCGCGTACAACATCTATGCGGAGGCGGTGAATCAGTGCGGGCGGTTGGGCTCGGTGTATGGGCTGCCGCGGCATCTCTTCGAGGAAGAGGAGCTGGCGCAGTGGGCGGAGAAGCGCGGTGTGCTCGTGAAGGCCATCGAGGACATCGCGCTCGGCGTCGCGTCGATCTACCGCGCCATCGAGCTGCCGCTGCCGCCGACGATGCCGTACGTGTCGAAGGGCATCAAGCAGCAGTGGATCGAGCTGCTCGCACGCATCATGCCCTTCGACCTCGTCATCGACGAACAGACGGCCGACGGGCAGAGTGCGCGCGTGAGCAAGACATCGGTGGCGGGCGCGTGGGGGGCCGTGTGCGGCAACCTGCGCTTCTTCGCCGATCGCTTCGGCGTGCCGCGCGCCGGCATCGAGGGCACCACGCTGCCGCTCGACGTGGTGCGCGAACATGCGGCGTGGGGCGCGCCCCGGCTCGAGGTGTCGGGACCCCGGAAGAATCAGCGCCTGATGGCGTTCCGGAAGCTCACGTACTTCGGCTTCGAGCTCGAGACGGGCGTCGAGGAACTCGAGAGCGACTTCCCGCCGGCGCTGGTGGAGCAGGCGCGCGAGGCGCTCGTCACGGCACTGCTCGAGGGCGACTCGCCACATCCGGACCAGGGCCGCATCCGGCGCACGGTGCAGGAGCTCGACGAGCTGTATCGCCGCTCCGGCGGCGAACTCACGGCAGCATCACCCGCAGCGTTGCGCGAGATACTGCGAGCCCAGATGGCCGGCATCAACAGCTGGCCGGGGTTCCTGCGCACGCGGTTCTCGCTCGACGCCGCGACGGCGGTGCCGAATGGCCGGCGGGAGGCGCTGATGGCGCTGCCGTCGTCGGTGCACCTGCTCGGCGATGCGATCAAGCTGCACTACGAGATCGCGGACGGCGAAGGCATCGTGCGATTGCACCTGCGCGAGGGACAGGCGCGGCGGCTCCGGCCACAGGACCTCCCGGAATTCGACCGGCCGCTGCGGTTCGCCGTCGTGCGTAACCATGCAGCACCAGCGCTGGGCGACACGCTCGCCGAGGCGATCCGGGCGCTGAAGTGGGAGGAGCGGCGCGAGAAGAAGGGGTGGCGGCCGGATGCGCGCAGTGGACCCAGAGGACCGGGCGGGCCGCGAGGGAAGGGTGGCGGCGGGCGGTTCGATCGGCGGGGGCCGCCGGGGGGGAAGGGGCGGCGGAGGTAGGGCCTTGTCGCCATGACTCCGGCCGTCCACGTCGCGCTCATCATCGTCCAGGCACTGTTCGCCGGACTCGCCATCGCGGGGCGATACGTACTGCCGCACGTGCCTGCAGGTGTGCTGGTCACGATGCGCGTCATCGGCGCTGCCGGCGTCCTGCTGGCGTGGAATGCGCTCCGCGGCGGCCCGTGGGTGAAGGACAAGCGGGACCTGCTCTGGCTCGCGGGCCTGGGCTTGCTCGGCGTGTCGGCCAACCAATCGCTGTTCCTCTTCGGGCTCAAGCACTCGACGGCGATCAACGCCACAATTCTCGTCACCACCGTGCCGGTGTTCACCGTGCTGGGCTCGGTGCTCATTGGCCGCGAGCCGCCCTCGGCGCTCAAGTTCGCGGGGATCGGGTTGGCCGCCGGGGGTGCCGTCTGGCTCATCGGGCCCGACCGGCTCACCTTCGCGCGCGACGTGGCGTTCGGCAACCTGCTGATCGTGACCGGCATGCTGTGCTACGCCACCTACTTCCTGTTCAGCAAGCCGATCCTGGCGCGACACGATTCCATCACGGTGAGCGCCTACGTGATGCTGTTCGCAATCGTCGGGGTGCTGCCGCTGGGGGTGATGGGCGTTCGGCAATTCGACGTCGCCGCGGTGAGTCCGACGGTGTGGGGCTGGGTGGCGTTCATCGTGGTGGGCCCGACGATCTTCTCGTACCTGCTCAACATCTGGGCCCTGCGACGTGCATCGTCGAATGTGGTGGCGGTCTATATCTACCTGCAGCCGCTGCTCACCGCGGCGGTGGCGCCCCTCGTGCTGAAGGGCGAGGCGATCACGCCACGGGCGATGGCGGCAGGGCTGCTCATCTTCTCCGGCCTCGCGCTCGTGATCTGGGCCGAACGGCGGCAACGGCTCGAGATGCCGCCCGAGGCGCCGGTTGGCGAATGATGCGGGAGATCGTTCCATCTCGGCGATCACGACGAGATACGCCCTTCGGATCACCGCGCTGAAGGTTCGAGAGCGAAGCGCGTGCGGCACACTTGCACGCGCGGTGCGTGCGCTTTTCGGGCAGGAACCCGGTGTCGAGACGGTGTAGCACTCTCGACGCATCGTGGGTCGCGTGTTGCAACGATCGCGCACGCCGACATCCACGCACGAGAGCAAGTGCCACGGCCCCACGATGCGCGTCGCCCCGAAACGGCGGCGCGTATCGTATTCCGGCGTGAATGCCGTTGGCGCTTCGGGACCAGCATTTCTGGAAGGATTGAAGGCATATGCGACGCATGATCATCGCTGCCGCCCTGTTGAGCGCCCCGGTGGCGTTCCTCGGCTGCAACGACGACGAAGGCCCGACCCAGACGAGCCAGCCCACCGTGGGCATCGATTCCACCGGCACTGGCGGCACCGACTCAACCGGCACCGGCGGCACCGATTCCACGGCGACCGGTGGCGGAACGGGTACCGGGACGGGCGGCACGGGCACCGGAACCGGTGGGACTGGGACCGGCACGGGCGGGACCGGTGGGACCGGGACGGGCGGCACCGGTGGCACTGGCACGGGCGGGACTGGCACCGGCGGTACCGGGACTGGCGGTACCGGGACTGGCGGCACGGGGACCGGTGGCACCGGGACTGGCGGCACGACGGGCGGCTGATCGCGGAACGGGACCCGCTTTCGGGTCGGGAGACCGATCGAGGTATGACAGGGGCACCGTCCATGGACGGTGCCCCATCGGCTTCCTGACCGGCCGGCCGGGGCAAGGATGTCCATGCTCCGGCGCATTGCTCGTCCTATCTCATGAGGCGGTCGCGAGTTGTCGCCTCGTGTCCCGTATTGAAACCCGATCCCCTTTTTCGTCGTATCTTCCAACATGAGCGACGCG
>JBJMOZ010000164.1:0-3191 GCA_045803465.1 Gemmatimonadales bacterium
CACAGTCACGTGAGCACGCGCGATATCTCACCACGCGCTTCGAGATAGCGCGCGACGAACCGCGATAATGGTGCAGATGATGGCATGATTGTGGCTCGTGCGCGCAACAGAATCAGGATGCCGGGGTCGCCGCCCGCCATCGACTTTCACTGCTGTCGGAGAATCTCGTGACCGCTGTCGCCACACCGCCGCCCGCTCGTCGCTCCCTGCACCAGCGCCTTCGCCCCGTGTCTCATGTCGGCATGGATCTCGGCACCGCGAACACGATCGTCGCGATCCGGGGCGAGGGCGTCGTGCTCGACGAGCCCACCGTCGCCGCGCTGGACGCCAACGGCACCATCACATGCGTGGGACTCGAGGCCAAGCGCATGCTCGGGCGCACGCCCGACCACCTGCGCGCCCTGCGCCCCATGAAGGACGGCGTCATCGCCGACTTCCTGGTGGCGGAGCAGATGATCCGCCAGTTCCTCACGATGGCCCTCAGCCGCGGGATCTTCCGCGTGCGGCCCACCGTCGTGATCGCCGTGCCGTCGTGCATCACCGAGGTGGAGCGGCGCGCGGTGCGCGATGCGGCGGAGTCGGCCGGCGTCACCAAGCTGCGCATGGTGCCCGAGCCGCTCGCGGCCGCCATCGGCGCCGGGCTTCCCGTGGACGCCCCAACCGGAAGCATGATCGTGGACCTCGGCGGCGGCACCACCGACGTGGCCATCATGGCGCTCTCGGGTATCGTGTGCGACACCTCGATCCGCGTCGGCGGCGACGAGCTCGACACCGCCATCGTCCACTACATGCGCAAGCACCACAACCTGCTCATCGGCGAGACCACCGCGGAGATGCTCAAGATCCGTCTCGGCTCGGTGATCACCCATCAGGGCGAGGCGACGGTGCCCGTGAAGGGCCGCGATCTCGTGAGCGGACTGCCGCGCACGACGATGGTGGAGGCTGCGGCAATTCGCGATGCCATTCGCGAACCGCTTGAGTCGGTGGTGAACGCCGTGCGCCGCGCGCTCGAGCAGGTGCCGCCCGAACTCGGCAGCGACCTCATCGAGTATGGCCTCACCCTCACCGGCGGCGGCGCCAAGCTGCGGGGCCTCGACCAGTTGCTGCAGATGGAGACGGGCCTGCCGGTGCACGTGGCGCCGGAGCCGCTGCGCGTCGTGGCGCACGGCGTCGAGCGCATCCTCGAGGACCTCGATCGCTACGAGTCCATCCTGACGCCCTGACCGGCAACGGCCGGCTCCCCCTGCTGGACAGCGTGGACGCGTCGGGCTTACTTGTTTCCCGGCCGCCCCCGACCAATCCACGGAGCCCGCATGCCCGCTGTCGCCCAGCCCAGGATCGACCGCCGTCGTGGCCTGCGTGTCTTTTTCCCTTCCGCGTCCAGCCGGCCCACCGTGACGCTCGGCCTGGAGACATGGGAAGTGGTGGACCTCTCGCCCACCGGGCTCCGGCTGCGCTACCACAGCGCCTCCCGCCCGGTGGCCGATCACCGGGTGGAGGGCATGGTCCACGCGAGCAACGGCGACGGCGCGGCGATCGTCGGACGCATCGCCTGGGTCACGCCGATCGAAGTCGGGCTGGAGCTCGATCGGCAGGGGCTCCCGGTCGGGTTCGTGATGAAGCTCGTGGCGCAGGAGCGGGACCGGCTGGAGGCGTAGCGCGCAACTTTTTGCGTGTCGTGGGGTAACATGGCGTGAGAGTTCGCCGCGATCGCAGTTTGGAATCCGCGATCAGCCTCCCTGAGAACCGCACGATCTCCATGAGACCGCCCCATGCCCCGCAGGCTCCAGCCCGGCGCCCTCGCCGCGTTCGTCTTCTTGTTTGGCCTCTTGGCTTGCTCCGACCAGAACACCACCGCCCCACCGCTCGGTGACAACTCCACCGCCGACGTCGCTGATCCCGCCCTCGACACTCTCGTTCCCGTCGTTCGACAACTGGCCGCGCAGCATGGCGTGACGCCGCTCGAGCGCCCCGCGGCGCCACGAGTTCCGCTCGTCGCGCTCGGGCAGGCGCTCGCGTTCGACAAGCTCCTCAGCGGCAATCGCGATATCGCGTGCATGACGTGCCACCTGCCCGACTTCGCCACCGGCGACGGACGGAGCCTCTCGGTGGGCCAGGGCGGCAGCGGGCTCGGGCCCGCGCGCACGCATTCGCAGGGGCATTTCATCGGTCGCAACGCCCCGCCGCTCTTCAACCTGTCGCAGATGACCAGCTTCTTCTGGGACGGGCGCGTCTCGCGCGGCAGCGATGGCGTGCTGCACCTGCCCGCTGGCGTGGAGCTCACGGAGGCGCAGGCCGGCGCGCTCGAGTTCGGCGCGCTCTCGGCGCAGGGCCTCATTCCCCTGCTATCACGCTCGGAGATGCGGGGCGAGTCGGGCAACGAACTCGCCGCCATTCCGGATGACCGTCCCGCCGAAGTGTGGGAGGCCATCATGCGCCGCATTCGCGACGTGCCGGCGTATCGTGGGCTGTTCACGGCCGCGTACCCCGGCCAACGCTTCGAGGACATGACGATCGCGCATGCCAGCAACGCGATCGCGGCATTCTTCGTGGCGCGCCTGTCGTTCACCGACACGCCGTGGGACCGTTTCCTCCGTGGCGACGACCGGGCGCTCGACTCCACCCAGCTGCGCGGCGCGCGCAACTTCCTCGCCTTCACCTGCGTGAAGTGCCACAGCGGCCCGGCGCTGAGCGACAACGGGTTCCACAATGCGCTGGTGCCGCAGTTCGGGCCCGGGGCCGGCCACGGTGCCGACGGGCGCGACGACTTCGGTCGCATGGGCGTGACGAACAATGCCGCCCAGCGCTACGCGTTCCGCACCCCGCCACTGCGCAACGTGGAGCTCACCAGTCCATACGGGCACAATGGGGCCATCAAGGATCTGCGCGCCTTCGTGGACCACTACAGCGAGATCGACGCGAAACTGCGCAACTTCAACCCCGCCGACCTCGAGCCGCTGCTGCAGGGCACGCTGCTTCCCACCACCGAGGCCATCCTCGCCACGCGGGACCCGCTCCTCGGCACCACGAAGCTCGCCGACGCGCGCATCGACGAGACGACGGCATTCCTCAAGGCACTGACCGACCCGGCCGCGCGCGAGCTGCGCAAGCTGCGGCCGACGCGAGTGCCCAGTGGAATCCCGGTAGACTGACGGCAGACCCCGTCAGGCCAGCGCGCCGCGCACCGACCA
>JBJMOZ010000226.1:0-3657 GCA_045803465.1 Gemmatimonadales bacterium
TTCAGGTAATGGGCTCGAATCGCCGTCCGTAGCGCGAGCGCGAAGCTCACCGTGAAGTTCAGCACGCCGGTGAGCGCGATTCCCGCCAGGGACCATCCCACCTCGCGCCATCCCAGCAGTCCCACGTCGAGCAACGGCAGCCAGCAGAACGCGACGGACGCCGCCTGCAGCGTGATGTGCCGCACTTCGAGCCCGATGCCGAAGAACCGGTCGAGCAGCACCGGCAGGAAGCCGAGCAGCATGCCGAGCGTGACGTAGCCCACGATGCCGCCGAAGTGCTCCTCGATGAAGTCTCCCATGTCGTGCGCCCCGCGCCGCCCCAGGGCGCGGCGGATGCGCTCGTCGCGCCGGATCGCCTCGGGGAGCTGGCGGAAGGTGCTCCAGTTGGCGGCCCACCCCGCGGCGAGGCTCGACAGCCAGAGGGAGATCCCCGTCGTGGTGGCGAACACGACGGTGAGCGAGTGGAATGGATGGATCTGCTGCAGCCCGGCCTGTGCCTTCGCCACCGACAGGATGCGATGCCGGGTGAAGAGGCCGAACAGCGTGTCGAGCAGCAGGGCGAGCGCGATCGTCGCGACGGCGTTGCCGAGCGTCACGACCACCTGCGAGCGCGTGATCCCCGCGATGAGCGCGATCTCCTCCTCGTGCCCGCGGTCCTGGTCCTCGAGCGCGCCCGCGAGCGCTGCGGCCGTCATCGCCGGCTGCTTCGACGCGAGTTGCCAGTGGTTCACCTGCATCAGGCAGAAGCTGAGGCTGTAGTTGACCCAGTACGCCAGCCCGGCCAGCACGGGCGCGAGCGGCAGCGTGCCGATGGCATGCTTGCCCAGCGAGGTGAACGTGGTCAGGAAGCCCGCGGCGATCGAGCCGTCGAGGTGCGCCTTCCACTCCGCACGCGTGCGCACCGTGTAGTCCGCGCCCGCCGCGCCGGTGAATTCGACCACCTTCCGCGCGAGCCGCTTCTGGGCCGTGCGCACCAGGTCGGCGATGCTGCGCTGGGCCGCCACGGCACGGAGCAGGTCCGCGGCGAAGTGTCGCGCCTCGCGACGCCCCGGCCGCGTCGCCAGCAGCATGAGCGTGCCGAGCCGCGCCAGCAGCGCGTCGAGCAGCTCGAGCTGGAACACCGCCTCCGTCGACACGCCTTGGCGGTCGATGCGGCTCGCGAGCCAGTCCTGGTAGCTGCGCGCACGCGCCAGCGACGCCTGCCAGTCGGGCAATGGCGCCCCTGTGCGCTCCGCCTCCACGGTGGCGGCCATGCGCGCCGCGAGCTCGAGGAACGGCGAATCCTGCACCGGCGGGTTGCCGGCGAGATGCAGCAGGTAGGTGGTGAGACCCGCCCCCGCGGCACGCACGGCCGTGAGTCGCGCGGCGTGCATCAGGACGGCCCGCGACGGCAGCACGTCGCGCCACGCCGCCAGCGTTTCCGTGGGAATCGCATCCAGCCAGGCGGCGTGCGACTGCGTGACCGCGAGGTCGGTGAACGTCTCGCCGATGTCGTGTTCGTCCCGGACGCGCGGCAGGAGGGAGATGCTGGCGCGGTGGAACAGCTCGTGGACCAGCGAGAGCTGCGCCGGGATGCCGGTCTCGGCGAGGAACCGCACCATCGATGGATCGTTCCACCGTTCGCGGAGGCGCGCCACGAGCGTGTCGCACATCGGATGCGCATCGATGGCGGCCCGGAGCGCGAGCAGGCGGCTCGTGCGCTCGGCCGGCGGCGCGTCGCAGAGGATCCAGCCCAGCAGCTCCTGGAACCACGTCGGACTTCCGCCCGGAAGCGCCCGAGCCACCAGGCGCTCGAGCGCCGCGCTCATTTGCCGGGTCGCACCCAGTCGAGCGCGGGCTGGATGGCGCCGAGCGCATCGGCGTCGCTCGCCAGCCGCGGGAGCTCCAGCACGCGGTCGAGCCCCGAGAGCCGCGCGATCGCGGCGCGATTGGTCGGCGTCGACTCGTCCGCGGTCGTGGCGGCCGAGAGCACCACGCCCGCCGGTCGCACGCCGCCCAGCTCGAGCGCGCCCAGCGTCAGCAGCGTGTGGTTGATGGTGCCGATCCGGTTGGCGCCCACCACCAGCACCGCGGCATCGAGCGCCTCGGCGAGGTCCACCATCGTCCAGTCCCACGCGAGGGGCGCGAGGAGACCGCCCGCCGTCTCCACCAGCGTGACGTCGGTGCCTTCGGCGATGCGCTCCACCTCGAGCACGGCGGTATCGAAATCGAGCCGGCCGCCTTCGAGATCGGCCGCCACGGCCGGCGCCACCGGCGTCCGGAACCGGTGCAGCGCGTGCACTGGATGCAGCTGGCCCGTGGCGTGCGCGAGGCGCACGCCGTCTTCCTCGGCCTGCGGATGGTCGCCGACACCGGTCTCGACCACCTTGATCGCCTTCACCCGGAGGCCGCGTGCCACGAGTCCGCGGGCGAGCGCACAGCCCACGAACGTCTTGCCGACACCGCTGTCGGTGCCGGTGACGAAGACGATCTGTGACTCACCGTGGCTCATCGGCACGTCTCTCCTCCACCGACCGCCGCACGGTGGCAAGGACGGCGCGCGTGGTCGGCGCTCGCCGGCTTCCCGCCGAGCGCGCACTCGGCGAGATCGTTCCAGCGGGTCACGAAGGCTCCGTGGTGGGGACCTGCGGAGATTACGGCGCGTGCCCCGGGCGGGGCAAGCGCATCAGGGTGAGGGCGGGGCAGTCGTCGAAGGGCGTTGCAGCATGATCTGCTGCACCGCGCGCAGTCGGCCGCTGAAGTCCAATGGTGCGAAGTCGAACACTTCGTCGTCGGAGCCGGTCAGGGCCGCCATGGCGCCCGCGGTGGTGCCCTGGCCGATCTGCATCTCGGACTTCCGGAAGCGGCGCATCTCGCGGATGTCGCCGACCTTCACGGCGAAGAGCGAGTCCTGCTGCGACACCTGGAGCTGATCGTCGGTCAGCTGCTTCAGGCGCACGTCCCAGACGATACCACCATTCTCGAGGGTGATCTGCCAGCGGTCGTCGGACGGCGTCTGCGCCACGGCGGGCGCAGCCAGCACGCCGAGGAGGGCGAGGCAGGCGAACACACGGGACATCGGTACTCCTTGGACACGTGGCATGGGGGTCGTCTCAGCCCATGCTACCGACGAGACCCGGCCAGGTGCCGCGCTTGAGTTTCCCCAGGGTGCCGGACAGGTTTGGGCGGCCGGAGGGGGGCGTAGCTCAGCTGGTAGAGCACGAGACTTTTAATCTCTAGGTCGTGGGTTCGAGCCCCACCGCCCTCACTTACCATAACGACATGCGCCCCGGAGCCTCGATGGGAAGCCGGGGCGCACTCCGTTCGGGTCAGGCCGGCCGACGGTTCGCCGGCCGTGTGCCGTTTCAGGGCCCCGCCTGCTCTTGCGCGTCCCGTACATTGTCGCATAATAGGACAAGCAGTGGGTGCGCTCGCCTTCCCACCGGGCTTTGTCTCATGTCACAGTTGCTCGAAGGGCCATGCTTCGCCGTGGATGGTGAGGTCTACCAGTGGCAGGACGTCTTTGCGTACGCGAAGACCTCCGGCCGCTGGGCCGACCTCGTGCAGTCCGCACGCGCGGGCGTGGCCTGCGCGATGCACGCCGACGCCTCTCCCGCCGAGGAGGAGCGACTCGAGGCACTCGTCGACGCTGCCGGCGACGAATTCCGTTACGCACGC
>JBJMOZ010000356.1:0-5997 GCA_045803465.1 Gemmatimonadales bacterium
CGAGCTCGACATCCGCCACGACAAGGCCCGGTTCGTGACGCGACGATACCTTCGGGCCGCCGCGCTAGCCACCGAGCAGCCGGCCAGCGTCCTGCCACCGGGCGCCGAGGGCGCGCTGTTCAATCCCTTCCAGCAGTTCGATCGCGACACGCCGCTGGGCCGGCTGGACTTCACCTTTCATTTCCGCCGCTCGAGCTCGGATGGATTCGTCATCGGCGCCACGAGCGTCGTGCCGACACGCCGCTTGCCACGCACGACGGCCATCCTGCCGATGGCGGGTCGGCTCCTCGTGGATGACGGACACGACTTCTACTCCCATCACCGCCGGCTGGATCTGCTTGCGGACTTCGTGAAGGCCGTCGGCGTCACGCGCAACTTCGAACGATACGCGCTCGACCTGCTGCCCGTGGATACGGCCGGACGCCGCTTTCGAGGCGATGGCCGACGACTCGAAGACTGGTTCGCATACGCACAAGTCCTCGTCGCGCCAACGGCCGGCCGGGTCGTCGCGACGCACGGCACGCAGCCCGACAACAGCGCACCGGGCGTGCAGGATCGCTTCGACCCGCGTGACCTCGCCAAGGATCCGCTCCTGCTCTACGGCAACTACATCGTGCTCGACTACGGTGACGGCGAATTCGGGGTACTGGGTCACTTGCAGCCCGGCAGCGTGCTGGTGCAGGTGGGCGACCGGGTCCGGCAGGGACAGGCAATCGCTCGCGCCGGCTCGTCCGGCTCCTCGCTCTACCCGCACGTGCACTACGAACTGCGCTCCGCCGCCACGCTCGACGCGGATGGCCTCCCCGTGTACTTCACCAATGTCCGCCGACTCGATGGCGCGGCGACCCGCGTCGAACCGACGTGGTTCGCCGACACCGGTGACGTGCTCGAGGCGGCGACCCCGACCCGACCTTGATACTCGCACTCGTCGCGCTGCTTCTCGTGCTCGGCGGCGGCGTGCTCGTCGCCCGTGCGCGCTGGCGTGCGGCAACCAACGCACTCGTCGCCCGGTTGCACAGCGCTTCGGAGCATGCTGCACCTGCCGTTCATTCCGCAGATGAGCTCGACGGACTTCCCGCTCCGGTGGCGCGCTACCTTCGCGCGGTCCTGCCTGCCGGCCAGCGCGTGCCACGCCGGGCGCGCATCGCGCAGCGCGGCACGTTCGCCGTGAAGCCCACACCCGATGGCTGGCGACCATTCACCGCCGTGCAGCAGTGCACGGCGCGACCAGCGGGCTTCGTGTGGGACGCGCGCATCCGCATGGCGCCGGGACTCGATTTCCTGGTGCGCGACGCCTTCGTGGAGGGCGCGGGCAGCATGCTCGCCACCATCCAAGGCCTGGTCACCGTGGTGAACGTGCACGACACGCCCGACATCACGGCCGGAGCGCTGGTCCGCTTTCTCGCCGAAGCCGTGTGGCTGCCCACGGCGCTCCTGCCCTCGCAGGGCGTGCGCTGGACACCGCTCGATGCCTCGAGCGCCCGGGCCACGCTGACTTCCGGCGTCACCACCGTCTCCCTCGACTTCTTCTTCGGTGCCGACGGCCTCGTCGAGCGCATCTACACCCCCGCCCGTGGCCGCGACGTGAATGGCACGTTCGTGCCGACACCGTGGGAAGGCCGCTGGCTCGAGTATGCCGAGCGCGGGGGCCTGCTGGTGCCCGTGCGCGGCGAAGTGGCGTGGATCCTTCCCGAAGGACCGCTCCCCTACTGGCGCGGCGAGATCTCGGACGTGGCATACGACTGAGCCCGTCGCGCGGCGCCGGGGTATTCCTCACTGAGCACGATCGGACGAGGCTTGCGGATGAACGCGCGATACATGATGGGGGAACGCCGGCTGGCGCGTCGGCTGGGCTGGCTCGGCATCGGGCGGGGCATCGCGCAGGTCGCGGCGCCGCGGCGGCTGGGCCGCTTCATCGGCGTCGGCGAGCGGCCCCGCGTGATGCGCGCATTGGGAGCGCGCGAGCTCGCCAGTGGCGTCGGCATCCTCTCGCAGCCGGAGCCGCTCGGATGGCTGCGCAGCCGGGTCGCCGGCGACATCGTGGACCTGCTCCTGCTCGGGCTCGCCTTGCGCGCGAATACCCCCGAAGGACGCCGGCGGGTTGCCCTTGCCGGGATCGCCGTTGCCGCCCTGCTGGCACTCGACGCCCTGGGAACCAGGCGGCTGGCCCAGCGGCTCTACTGATAGCGGATCATTCGCGATAGCTGCTTCGCGACGGACCGCCCCACCTCCTCACTACAGAACGTCAGGACGACTTCATGACAATGAGCCTTGGCTACGCCGCCCCGAGCGCGACCGGCGCGCTCGCCCCCTTTCCCTTCGAGCGCCGCGAACCCGGCCCGCGCGACGTGCAGATCGAGATCCAGTACTGTGGCGTCTGCCATTCCGACCTGCACACGGTGCGTGGCGAGTGGCAGGGCACCGTGTGGCCGTGCATCCCGGGCCACGAGATCCTCGGTCGCGTGACCCATGTCGGCGGCGAGGTCACGAAATTCAAGGTGGGCGATACGGCGGCCGTGGGCTGCTTGGTGGACTCGTGCCGCACCTGCCGGGAGTGCAAGGACGACCTGGAGCAGTTCTGCACCACCGGCGCGACCTTCACCTACAACAGCAAGGACGAGCACACCGGCGGCATCACGTACGGCGGCTACTCCAACCGCATCGTGGTGGACGAGGCGTTCACGCTCTGCGTGCCCCCGAACCTCGACCCCGCCGGTGCCGCACCGCTGCTGTGCGCCGGCATCACGACGTACTCGCCGCTGCGGCACTGGAACGCAGGTCCCGGCAAGCGCGTCGGCGTCGTGGGTCTCGGCGGGCTCGGCCACATGGCGCTCCAACTCGCGCATGCGATGGGCGCGCAGGTCGCGCTGTTCACCACGTCGGCGGGCAAGGCCGCCGATGCGAAGAGCCTCGGGGCGGACGACGTGATCATGTCGCGGGATGCCGGGGAGATGCGCAAGCACGTCGGCACCTTCGACCTCATCATCGACACGGTGTCGGTGCCGCACGACCTCGATGCGTATGTCGCGCTCCTGCGGCGCGATGGCACGCACGTCCTCGTCGGCGTGCCGCCCGAGCCCAACCAGGGGCCTTCGGCGGGCAACCTCATCTTCGGGCGCCGCTCGGTGGCGGGCTCGCTCATCGGCGGCCTCCGGGAGACGCAGGAGATGCTCGACTTCTGCGGCAAGCACGGCGTCGTGTCGAAGGTCGAGGTGATCCCGATCCAGTACATCAACGAGGCGTACGAGCGGATGCTGAAGAGCGACGTGAAGTACCGCTTCGTGATCGACATGGCCTCGCTTGCGAAGGACGACGTGGCCCCCTGACACCCGCGGCCCTTGCGCCGAGGGGCACCCGCGCGCACCATCTCCGCATCCCTGGACCGGAGCTGGTGCGCGTGTCGTTGAAGACCGTGGCAATGGTGCTGCTCGCGCTGATCGCGGCGACTCCCCTCGTGGCACAGCAGAAGTCGCGTGCCCGCTCACTCGGGATCGTCGTGGGCACGCTCGAGCCCGGTCCGCTCGACGCCATCACCGACGTGCCGGGCGTGCGCGTGGGCCAGGCCACGGTGCGCATCGGCGACTCGGTGAACACCGGCGTCACGGCCATCCTGCCGCACGGCGGGAACGCCTTCCTCGATCGCGTGCCGGCGGCGCTGCACGTGGGCAACGGCTTCGGCAAGCTCGTCGGCGTCACGCAGCTGCGCGAGCTCGGCGAGCTCGAGACGCCCATCCTCCTCACCTGCACGCTGTGCGTCTGGCCCGCCGCCGACGCGATGGCCCACTGGATGCTGGCGCAGCCCGGCATGGAGCGCGTGCGCTCCATCAACCCCGTCGTGGGCGAGACGAACGACGGCTACGCGCTCAATGCCATTCGCAGCCATCCGGTGGGTGAGCGCCCCGTGCGCGAAGCGCTCGAGCGAGCGGCCGGCGGGGCGGTCGCCGAAGGCAGCGTGGGAGCGGGCGCGGGCACGGTGGCGTTCGGGTGGAAGGGCGGCATCGGCACGGCGTCGCGCCGGGCGACGGCGGGCGACAGCACCTGGACGGTGGGCGTGCTGGTGCAGAGCAATTTCGGCGGCGACCTCCTCATGCTCGGCGTGCCGGTGGGCCGCGAGCTGGGCCGCAACGGCATCCGCCGCAGCGTGGATCGGCAGGGACCGAGGGGATCGATCATGATCGTCGTCGCCACCGACGCGCCGCTGCTCGATCGCAATCTCGAGCGGCTCGCGTCGCGAGCGATCATGGGCCTCGCGCGCACCGGCTCGGTGGGCAGCAACGGCTCCGGCGACTACGCCATCGCCTTCTCGACGCACCCCGGCGTGCGCCGCTCTCCCGACGCGACGCGTCTCTCGCTCACCGAGCTGGGCAACGAGCAGATGACCGGGCTCTTCCAAGCCGTCGTCGACGCGACAGAGGAAGCGATCTACAACTCGCTCCTGATGGCCACCACGGTCACGGTGAAGGATGGCGCGGTCGAGGCACTGCCCGTCGATGAGGTGGTGCGCATCCTCGCCAGGTACGGTCGCCTGAGGAACTGACGCACGGCGGCCGCTGGGCCCTCCGCTCTCGCAGTTCACCACGCGGGACCGCTTTCCGGGCGGCCCCATCGCGCGAGCTAACCTCAAGCACCCCATGGAGTCCCGGTCGCACGGACCCTCCGGCTCGTGTCTTGCCCCTTGGGAACCGACCCCCTTGGAGGCTCGACCCATGCGCTCTTCCCGCGGCCTCGCGCTGCTGGCCGGCTTCGCTCTCGCGGCGTGCTCGTCCTCGAAGTACGTGGAAGTGGCGCCGCGCCTCGACCTGCGCCCGGTGCACTCGATCGGTCTCGTCACCTTCACCACGGTGAACGCACGCGAATCGATGGGCGAGCAGGCCACGCGCCGGTTCGCCGAACAGGTGCTCGGCGCCCAGTCCGGCATCGAGGTGCTCGAGATCGAGCCGTCCGATTCCCTGCTCCGCTACGCCGCCAACAAGGGCTACGGCCCCGACTTCGCACAGGTGGTGGGACGCGAGAAGGACGTCGCCGCGGTCTTCGTCGGCCAGCTCGAGGTGTCGGGGACCAAGCCGGCCGGCGTCATCGAGAGCGTGAGCCACATGAAGGTGGGAGCCACCGTCTCGGCGACGCTCACGGTGAAGCTGCTCTCGACGAAAAGCGGCGCCACGATGTGGCAGGGCAGCTCGACGGCGACGGAGAAGGTCGGCGAGTTCGCGCTGTCGCGCGGCACGCCCTCGATCTCGGCGCGCGATCCCGACGACGCCTACAAGGCCGCGCTGGCGCGACTGGTCGACGAGGTCACGAGCGATATGCGTCCGACGTGGCGGAAGGAATAGCCCTTGCGACGTCCTCCTCGATGAAGTCGAGGTCCCGTCCGTAGGTCTCGGGCTGTCGCCACAGCGCCCACGACGCGATGCCGAACGCGAGCGCGCCGATGAGCCCGGCCGCGGACGCCATGCCGACGGTGGGCCGGAGCGCGAGGAATGCGAGCGTCATCGGCACCGCACTGGCGCGCACGAAGGTAGGCACACTGGTGGCCGCGGTAGCGCGCAGGTCGGTGCCGAACTGCTCCACCGCCATCGTCACCATGACGGCCCAGTATCCCGCCGAGAAGCCAAGCCACCCACAAAGAGTGTAGAACGCGACGGGCGTGTCGGCGGCTCCCGAAAGGAACACGAGCGTGGCCGGCACGCTGAGCGCGTAGAAGGCGGCCACCGCGCGACGGCGCGACCGCAGGCGTTGGCTGAGGAGGCCGCAGGCGAGGTCGCCGATGGAGCCGCCCAGGTAGAACACCATCACCGTGCGCCCGGCGGCGATCTCCCCCTGCACGCCGAGCACGCCGGCGAACTCCGGCGCGAAGACGATGAGGATGCCGACGGTGAACCAGATCGGTGCGCCGATCAGGATGGCGCGCAGGTAGCGGGCGGCACGCTCTCTTGTGCCGAGCAGGCGGCGGATGTCGCCGGCACGTGCACTCGCGGCGCGGGTGCGGGTGAACATCGG
>JBJMOZ010000065.1:0-3153 GCA_045803465.1 Gemmatimonadales bacterium
GGTCACGTGGTCGCAGATGATCTTCACCATCACGGTCAGGGGCACCGCGAGCAGCGCGCCGGTGACGCCCCACAGCCAGCCCCAGAACAACAGGCCGACGAAGATGGACACCGGGTTGAGCGGCATCTTCCGGCCCAGCAGGTGCGGCGTCACGAGGTTGCCCTCGAGCATGTTCAGGGCGAAGAAGCCCCCCGTGGCGATGAGCACCGGGCTGAGCGTGTCGAAGGAGAACAGGGCGGCCGCCGCGATGAGCATCAGCGTGACGATCGCGCCCAGATAGGGGATGTAGTTGAGCACCGCCGCCACCGCACCCCAGAGCCCGGCGTTGGGCAGGCCGACGGCCGCGAGCAGTCCCCACGTGATGAGCCCCACGCCCGCGCCGACCAGCGTCGACAGCACGAGGTAGTTGGACATCTGCTGCGCCATCTCCTCCAGCGCCTGCTCCACGCGTTCCTGTCGTTGTCGTCCCGCGATCGCCGCCATCTTGCGGCGCAGCTTGGGTGCGGACGCCACGAGGAAGTAGCTCAGGAACATCACCGTGAGCAGGGCACCGGCGAAGCTCAGCGTGCCGCCCGTGGCCCGCTGCAACAGGGTCGGCTTCGCCATCTTCACCGTGGGTGCCGGCTTGCCGTCGTTGCCGGTGGCGGCCGCCTCGACCCGCTCGGCGGTGCGCTGCAGCGCGAGGAAGGGGCGCACGATGTCGCGGAGGCGCTGCTGGATCTTGACGGCTGCCTCGGGCGCGTTGGCGAGCCAGTCACGAGCCGGCACGGCCAGGGCACCGATGAGGCCGAGGACGAGCAACCACGTGCCGAACACGGTGATGGCAGCGCTCCAGCTGTACGCCAGCCCCCGCGCGGCCAGCCAGCGTGTCGGCACGAGCAGCAGCGTGCCGAACAGGAAGGCCACCACGACCGGCACGAGCAGTGGCGCCGCCTGCTTCAGGGCGAAGACGAGCACGATGACGAAGAGCGCCGTCATCACGCCGCCCGCGCCGCGCCCCGGCATGCGCAAGGCCGGGCGCCGTGCGGGCCCGGCCTGTGCGGACGGTCGGTCGGTCGCGGATGCCGCCTCGCCGTTGGCGAGGCCGCCGCTATATGGCACGCCGACCAGTGATCAGGCTGATGACCAGCGTGGCCACGAACGCCACGAGGAAGACGATGAAGAGCGTCTTCGCGATGCCCGCCGATGTCGCCGCGAGCCCGCTGAAGCCGAACAGCGCCGCAATGACGGCGAGGACCAGGAACGCCAGCGCCCAGCGAATCATGGAGCACCCCCATGTGAAAGGAGCGTGCGGCCCGGCGAGAGCCGCCGGACCGCCGCCCGTAATCTATGTCCTTCACCGGCCGCGACCGGGAAAACAAAGGCGCGAGGGATCCGTGCTACGGATCAACCTCGCGCCTTCGGCTTACGAACCCACAGGCTCGTCCGTCAAGGTGGCCGCTCAAGCAGCCCGATGTGCCCCACTGCTTCCAAGCTAGGAAATACCCCGTCGTCCCGCAACCGCTTCCTCAGACGTGCTCGATGAGCAGCTCCAGCCGACGCCGCAGCTCGCCGAGGGTCTTGGACTTGAAGGCGCCCTTGGTCTCCTCCAGCACGTCCACCGTCTCCTTCACGGCCGCCTGCAACTGCGCGCCGCGGGGACAGTTGAGCAGCTGGCACGGCGTCTGGGTCACCGGCGTGTTGGTCAGCGCCCGGCTCAGCTGCTGCAGGTCGGTCAGCGAGCCCATGACGTTCCGCAGCGTCAGGGCGAGGAATACGTCCACCGCGGTGGCGTCCTTCGTCTGCGCCGCCTGGGCGAACTGGTCCTGCATCTCCTTCAGCCGGGACTCGGTGTGGTGCATCGTCTGGTAGGAGCGATATCGGCTCACCGCGATGCGGGTCTTGTCCAGCAGCTCGTCGAACGCCACGGGCTTGGTCAGGTAGGCCGCCACCGGCAACTCGATCGACGCGACCGCCGAGCGCACCGATGGGTAGCCCGTCAGGATGATGACCGGCAGACCGCCGCTCTTCTCCGCGATGGCGCGGACCAGCTGCAGGTCGGAGTTGCCCGGCATCTCGAGATCGGTGATCAGCAGGTCGTACGGGCCGGCAGCGACTTTCTCCATCGCACAGGCCCCATCCGGCACCTCGTCCACTTCGTAGCCTTCTCGGCGAAGCAGGTCGGCGGTGGCCTTGAGGAACGTCGCCTCGTCGTCGGCGAAGAGAATGCGTCCGGATTCCATCACGTCTCCTTGGCGCGCCCCATGACGCGCCCGGTTGCCTGCGTCCACGTCATGCCGGCTGGCCCGCCTTCGCGCCGACCGGAAGACGGACCACGAATCGTGCGCCACCTGCCGGTGCGTCCTCCACCTCCACGCTGCCCCCCATGCCCGTCACCGACCGGTGCACCAGCGCGAGCCCGAGTCCCATGCCCCCGGTGGAGAGCCGGTTCTTCGTCGAGAAGAACGGATCGAAGATCCGCGCCCGCGCATCGGGGGGCACGCCCGGCCCCTGGTCGGTCACCGACAGGGCGAATGTGCCATTCTGCTGCCATGCCTTCACGGACACAATGCCGCCGGCCGGAGAGGCCTCGATGGCGTTCTGCACCAGGTTGTAGACCGCCTGCCGGAGCAGGCCCGCCGGCACGCGTACCACGCCCGGCGCGCCCGTCGTGTCCACCTCCACGGTGGCCTTCGACTGCCGGTTGACCTGCTGCAGCATCGCCACCGCGTCGGCGACGACGGTCGTGACCGAGGCGTCCACGACGCCATCGCTCTCGGGCCGGTATGTCTCGTACAGCTGGCGCGTGATGCTTGCCATGCGCGCGATCTCGCGCTCGATGGCGCCCACGTACGCGAAGTACGGATGCGTCGACGGGATGGCGTCCTTGATGAGCAGGAACGAGTTCTGCACGCCCGCGAGCGGGTTGTTGATCTCGTGCGCCACGCGCGCGGCGAGGCGGCCCATGGTGCTGAGCGTGTCCATCTCGCGCAACGCGTCCTGCGCACGTCGCCGGTCGGTCACGTCGCGGGCCTCCGCGAGCAGCTGCACCACTCGTCCATCGGCATCGAAGACCGGCTTCACGGAAAAGTCCACCGTGAGCCGGCGCGCCGCCGTGGCCACTTCCTCCTCGTACTGCACCGTCTCGCCGGCGCGCGCGCGGGCCACCGCGTC
>JBJMOZ010000183.1:0-7548 GCA_045803465.1 Gemmatimonadales bacterium
GAACCTCCCCGCCGGCAGCGCGCCGTAGTGGATCTGGCCCACGAGCGAATCGGTGATCGGCGGGTTGCGGCGATCGAGCTGCCTCGCGAACTCGAGCACGCGCGGGTCGTCGGCGCCGGCCTCGAAGGGCAGGTTGTCGAACGCCGTCACGCGGCCGTTCCTGTCGGTGACGATGAGCGGCATGCCGAGCGCACGCACCTCCTCGCCGAGCCGCAGCAGAGCGCTGGCTTCGGCACCCTCCCGCGAGTCGTTGAGCCCCGCGAAGACGCCGCCGTAGAGCCGGCTCGCGTCCAGCGCTTCGCGCTTGAAGTGGCGGACGACGAGGAGGCTCGTGCCGATGCTCATCCCCACGAGCAGCGCGACGAGAAATATCACCAGCGCCGGCGCGTACCGGCGCAGGCGTTCACGTGCCACGTGGCGTCAGTCGGTCGGTGCCGAGGTAGGGGACCAGCGACGCCGGGATGCGCACGGAGCCGTCGGATTCCTGATTGTTCTCCAGCAGCGCGATGAGGGTGCGCGGAAAGGCGACGCCCGACGCATTCAGCGTGTGCACGAATTCGGGCTTGGCGCCCGGCTCGGGCCGGAAGCGGATGCTCGCACGCCGGGCCTGGTAGTCCGTGAAGGTGCTCGAGCTCGACACCTCGAGCCACGCACCGACGCCCCCCGCCCACGCCTCCAGGTCATAGGTGCGCGCGCTCGCGAAACCCGTATCGCCCGCGGCGAGGGCCAGCACGCGGTACGGCAGCTCCAGCGCCTGCAGCACCGCTTCGGCGTGCCCGGTGAGGAGTTCGTGCTGCGCCTCGCTCTCCTCCGGCCGGCAGAAGCGCACGAGCTCGACCTTGTCGAACTGGTGTACGCGAATGAGCCCGCGCGTGTCCTTGCCGGCCGCGCCCGCCTCGCGGCGGAAGCATGGCGTCCACGCCGTGTACCCGAACGGCAGCGCCGCCGCGTCGAGGATCTGGTCGCGGTGCAGGTTCGTCACCGGCACTTCCGCCGTCGGGATGAGGAAGAGCTCATCCGCCGTGATGGTGTAGAGCTCCTCGGCGAACTTCGGCAGCTGTCCCGTTCCCTGCATGCTGGCGCGGTTCACCAGGTAGGGTACCGACACCTCGGTGTAGCCATGTCGCGACGTGTGCAGGTCGAGCATGAGGCTCGAGAGCGCGCGCAGCAGCTTCGCGCCGGCGCCCTTGAAGACCGGAAACCCCGAGCCCGAAACGGCGGCGCCCGCCGGCAGGTCCAGGATGCCGAGCGCGGCGCCCAGCTCCCAGTGCGGCTTCGGCGTGAAATCGAAGTGGCGCGGCTCGCCCCAGCTGCGCACGACACGGTTCTGCGTGGCATCGCCGTCGGGCACGTCGGTCTGAAGGATGTTGGGCACCTCGAGCAGCGTGCCCTCGAGCGCCGCGTCCACTTCGCGCACCTGCACGTCGAGCTGCTTCACCTCGTCGCCCGACGCCTTCAGCTCGGCGAGCAGCGTTGCGGCGTCCTCGCCGGCCTTCTTGCGTCGCGCCACCTCGTCGCTCTGCGCATTGCGTTGCGCCTTGAGGGCCTCGGTGCGCACGAGCAGTGCGCGCCGCCGCTGGTCGAGCGCGAGGATGCGATCGACGGCGGCATCGACCTTCGCGTCGAGCCGGCGCGCCAAGGCGGCCCGGCTGCCGTCCGGATCCTGGCGCAGTCGCTTGACGTCGATCACCTCAGTCCCTCGGGAGGCCCGGCTGGAGGCTCGTATACCCGCAGTTGTTGTTGACGAGGTAGCGGAAGCGGATCGTGCGCGCGACGAGGTCGATCGCGGTGATCTCGATCTTGCCGTACTGCGGCACGCTGAGCGACGTGCAGATGAGGCGTGAGCGCGCGAACAGCACGTCGCCCGCCTTCACGACCACCGCGGAATCGGTGACGTAGTCGTTCTTCTCGGCGGTCCGGATCGTGTCGAACGGGATCGAGGTGAACTGGAGCCCGGGATTCACGCCGGTATTGCTCGACACGCCAAGGAACTTGAGCGGCTGGAACTGGGGCTCGCCGTCGACGATGTCGAACGAGAAGTCGAAGGCCGACGACCGGTCGGTTCGCACCGCCTGGCGATCGGGAATCGAGAACGCGCTCGGCGTCGTGATCGGCGTCTCGGTGATGGCCCCGAGCTCCACCGAGTCCACGAAGTTGAGGACGCTGGCGGTGGGCAGGTCCTGCTCGGAACTGCAACCCCAGATGACGAGGGCGACAAACAGGGTCGCGAAGGTGCGGATGGTTGGCATGCGGGAAGGTAAGAGTGCTTCCAGAAAGCGGTCAACCCACGGTATTTTCTCAACTTCGCCGACTCGGGCCCCCGCGGTTCCGGGGTCCGGCCCCACCGACTTTCGGAGCGACTCGCCATGACCGGTCTCGCCGACGTGCTCCAGACCCTGGCCGGGCGCCCCGGGGTCGATGCCGTGGTGCTCGTCTCGCCCGACGGCCTGCCAATCCAGCAGGCCGGCCAGGCCCGCGTCGACGCCGACGCCGTCGCCGCGCTGGCCGCCACTGCGGTCCAACACGCCGGTCGGCTCACCGAGGGAGCCGAACGCGGCGCATGGCGTACCGTGCTGCTGGAAGCGGAAGGCGGCACCCTGATCCTCTCCGAGGCAGGTGCCGGCAACGTGCTGTTGCTGCTCGTGGCGGCCAGCGCGCCGTTCGGCGACCTCCTGTTCGAGCTGCGCCAGGAGCGTCCCGCGCTGGGCGCGCTCCTCTAGTGCCTCGTCGAATTCGACCCCCACATCCCACCGAGGCCCGTACCCGATGATCTGGGGCGTCCTGCTCGCCGGCGGTTCCGGCACCCGTTTCTGGCCGCTGAGCACGCCGAGCCGGCCCAAGCAGCTGCTGCCGCTGGCGGGCCCGACGTCCACGGCGGAAGCGGCGGCTCAGCGGCTGGACGGCCTCATTCCGCGCGAGCGGCTCCTGGTGGTCACCGGCGAGAAGCTCGCGGGCCCGCTGCGCGAGCGCCTGGGCCTGCCGGCTGCCAACATGCTCATCGAGCCGCGAGCCGCGTCGACCGCGCCCGCCCTGGTGTGGGGAACGATGGAGGCATTGCGCCGCGACCCGGACGCGTCCGTGCTCTCCATGCACGCCGACTGGTGGATCAACGACCAGGAAGGCTTCCGGAACACGGCCCGCATCGCGCTCGAGAGCGCGCGTACCCACGACCGGCTCGTGACGGTCGGCATGGTGCCGACCCGGCCCGAGACGGGCTACGGGTACATCGTCATGGGCCAGTCGCTCGACGCCCTCGCCTCGACGGTAGAGCGTTTCCAGGAGAAGCCCGATGCCGCCACCGCGCTCGACCTGATGGCCTGCGGGGCCCTCTGGAACAGCGGCCTCTTCGCCTGGACCGCTGCGTGCCTGCTGCGCGAGGTACGCGCCCACACGCCCGAGCTCGCACCGCACCTCGATACGATGCGTCAGGGCGACGTGGACGGCTTCTTTCGTGACGTGACGCCCGTCTCGATCGATGTGGGCGTCTTCGAGCGCTCGCGCACGGTGGCGGTGGTGCGCGGCGCGTTCCGCTGGGATGACATCGGCACCTGGGACGCGCTGGGCCGCGTGCGACCGCACGACCAGAACGGAAACGTGATGGAGGGCACCGTGTTCGCGCTCGAGGCGAAGGACTGCATCGCCTGGAGTGAGCGCGACCCGATCGTGCTGCACGACGTGCAGGACCTTGTCGTGGTGCAGGCCAACGGTCGCATCCTCGTCACGCGCCGCGAGCGGGCCGCCGATCTCAAGGCGCTGCTCGACGCCATGCCGGCAGAGCTGCGCGACCTGCCGTGAGCACGCCCTTGATTCTCGTCGAGCCAGCCGATCGCCGCGCCTGGGCACCGTTCGCGGGCGCGCGGCCGGTCGCGGAACTCCGCGCCGGGGTCTGGCGCATCCGCGAGCGGTGGGAAGTGGCGACCGGCTGCACGGCGCGCGCGATCATGGGTGATCTCGCCGCCGGCTTCCAGGAGCTGGACGAGCCGCCCGCCCTGCCCTCGCGCGCCATCGCGGGCCCGGCACTCGTCGCGCGCGCCGACTTCGCTCCATCGGGCGCACCGCCGGCGACCTCGGCGGGCGTGCGCCGATTCGTGCACGGCGGCGAGACGGTGGCGTGGATGGTCGCCGAGGGCGCGACGTGGTCCGGGCCGTCCGAGGATGGCGAGTCCGCGCCGATCGAGGGGCTGCTGCTGCGCGGCGCCTTCGACCTGCTCACCGCACTCGAGCGCTTCCTCGCCGACGATTGCGCCGATTTCACGGCGAAGCCGGGCGATCCGCTTCCCGACGGCAGCATCGTTCTCGGCGATCCGTCACTGGTGTGCAGCTACGGCGCCGTGGTCGAGCCCGGTGTCGTCTTCGACACCCGCGCCGGAGCGGTCGTACTCGAGCAGGGGGTCGAGGTGCGGAACGGTGCGCGCCTCGAGGGACCGTGCTTCGTGGGGGCCGGTTCGAAGGTGCTGGGCGGGGCGATCAAGGCGTCGGTGTTCGGGCCGCGGTGCAACGTGCGCGGCGAGATCGCCAGTTCGTGCTTCATCGGCTACGCCAACAAGGGGCACGAGGGCTTCGTGGGGCACAGCGTGCTGGGACATTGGGTGAACCTGGGCGCCGGCACCACCACGAGCAACCTCAAGAACACCTATGGCACCGTGCGCCTGTCGTGCGACGGCACCATGCTCGAGACGGGCCGGCAGTTCCTCGGTACGCTCTTCGGTGACCACGCCAAGACGGCGATCGGCACCATGCTCGCCACCGGCACCATCGTCGGCGCAGGGGCGAACGTGTTCGGTGGGCCGCCGCCAAAGTGGGTCCCTCCGATGTCCTGGGGCCATCAGGGCGAGCTGCTCACCGAGGAAGGTTTCCTGCGCGTCGCCGAGCGCGTGATGCCGCGACGCGACGTCAGCGTGACGCCGGAGCGTCGCGCGGCGCTCACCACGCTCTACCGGCGGTTCGCCCCCTGAGCAGGCTCTTCGCGCTGGGATCGGGCTCGCGGGGCAACGCCTTCGCGATCGAGTGCGAGGGCGCGGTGCTGGTGCTCGACGCCGGGTTCAGCCTGCGCGAGCTGGACAAGCGCGCCGAGCGCGTCGGCCTCGATCTCGCTGGCCTCGTCGGCGTCGCCCTGACGCATGAGCACGGCGACCACGCCACCGGTGCCGTGCGCCTCGCGGCACGTCATGGCGTGCCGGTGCTCTCCTCGGCCGGCACCTGGAGTGCGCTCGGCGCCGGCGACACGATCACGTTCCTCGAGGTCGTGCAGGGCGTGCGGCGCGATCTCGGTCCCTTTGCCGTAACCGGCTGTCCCATTCCGCACGACGCCGCCGAGCCGCTCGCCTTGGCGGTCGCCGCACGCGACGGCACCAGCGTCGGACTGGCGTACGACCTTGGCCGTCCCACCACGGCCGTGCGCTACCTGCTCCGCAACCTCACCGCCGTGATCCTCGAGGCCAATCATGACGAGGTGCTGCTGCGCACGAGCGATTATCCCGTCTCGGTGCAAGCGCGGATCGCCGGCTCGGCGGGACATCTGTCCAATCGTATCGCGGCGGAGCTGCTGGCCGAGGTGCACCATCGCGGATTGGGCGCCGTCATGCTCGCGCACCTGAGCCGACGCTGCAACACCGAAGTCGCGGCTCGCGCAACGGTCGAGTCCGCGCTCCGTGCCGTGGGCTTCACCGGCGACGTGCTCGTGGCACGGCAGGACGAGCCCACCGGCCCCGTCACCTTGGCGCATGCCTCCGGATCGCAGTTCTCACTGACGCTCTGAGGTCGGCCGGATCGCGTCTGCATTGCCCCCTCGCGGGCAAGCCGTAGCTTGGGTGCAATGGCCACCCTGCCCTCCGACACAATTTCGGCTTCCCTCGAAAGCGCCCTCCTGCGCTTCAGCCACATGGTGCGCCGCGTCGGCGCGCGCCATGGACTGCGCGGCGCGGACGTGGACGACCTGGTGCAGGAGGTCCGTATCCGCCTGTGGCGTGCCGGCGACTCCGGTGAGCGAATTGCGGGGTTGGGCACGTCTTACGTCTACCGGACCGCGATGACGGCGGCCGTCGACCTGATCCGGGGTCGGCGCCGGGGCATGAACGCCCTCCTGGAACCGGAGTCGAGACGAAGCGACCTGGTGGCGGTGCGCATGCAACGCGCTCCGGACCAGCTGCTCGAGGATCTCGAGCTTGGCGCGGCGATCGAGGCAGCCATCGAGGAGCTGCACGTGACCCGCCGTGGCGTCGTCCGGATGTTCCTCGCCGGCTACGACCGCGACGAGATCGCCACCCTGCTGGGCTGGACCGAGGCCAAGACGCGGAATCTCCTCTATCGCGGGCTCGCCGACCTCCGTCTTCAGTTGACGGCACGCGGCATCGCCCCTGGAGCGACCAGATGAACGACGACCGCCTGCGGCAGGCCTACCAGGCGATACTGCAGCAGCGCCAACCCGGCCCGCGCGAGAGCTGCCCGTCTCCGGAGGAGTTGCGCGCGTTGGTGGAGCGGACCGACGAGGAGCAGGCACGCCTCGCGCGACTCGATCACGTGATGGGGTGCGCCTCCTGTCGCGGCGAGTTCGAACTGCTTCGCTCGGCCGCCACCGCGGCAGGGGTGCGGCGGCCGTGGTGGCGAAGCGCCGCGCTCGCGGCCACCGTCCTGCTGTCCGTCGCCCTCGGCGTGTCGCTGGCACGGCAGCGTCCGTCGGTCCCCGAGCCGGAACGCGGCGCGACCGGACAGCTTCGCCTCATTGCACCGCGAGGCGAGGTCGACGCGGCCGAGACCGGCCGGTTCATGTGGTCGGCCGTGCCGGGCGCCTTCCGCTACGACATCGAAGTGCTCACGCCCGACGGAGAGGTCCTGCTGGCGGCGTCGACACCGGACACCGCGATGGCGGCGCCCGCACTCGAGCGAGGAATCGCGCTGCGGTGGTGGGTGCGCGCAAGGCTGCCCGATGGTGAACACGCGTCCGACATGGTGCCGTTCACCCTGCGCCGCTGAGGTCAGCGCATCGCCCACCAGGTGCGCATGCGCGCGGTGAGCGACGGCTGGCGCAGCGGCACTTGCACGCTCGGATCCCCCACGAGAACGAACGCAGCCCACTCCCTCGCAGGCGCACCGTGTGCGCGCACGGCGAGCCGTGCCTGTCGCAGCGCCTGATCGACCGGCAAGCCCTGCGCGAGCGCCCCATAGAATCCGTCGACGAGTCTCAAGGTCGAGCGGTCGGCGATGCGCCACTGCGTAGCCAGCACTGCCCGCGCACCGCCCGCGAGCAGCGGTGCCGTCAATCCCGCCACGCCTTCACCTCGTAACACCGCGCCGCCCGCGCTGCGGCAGGCCGAGAGCACGACGAGGTCGGCGCGCAGTCGCAGCCCGGCAAGCTCCGCCACGCCCACGAAGCCGTCCTCTCCCGATCCGGGCGCCAGTGCCAGGGCCGAGCGCTCCGTCGAGCGTTCGTCCATCAGCGCGTGCGTTGCGAAGTGCACGATGAGAAACGGGCCGTTCCTCCGCTGTCGCAGGAAGGCCTCGCTCGCATCGCTGCGCAGTCGCACCTCCGCGTGCGGCGAATAGCTCGCG
>JBJMOZ010000185.1:0-7512 GCA_045803465.1 Gemmatimonadales bacterium
CATGCCCCGCACCACTGCCAGCCGCTCGGCGACGTACCGCACTAGCGCCGGTTCGTTCCGCTTCCCGCGCATCGGCACCGGCGCCAGGTACGGGCTGTCGGTCTCGACCAGGAGCCGGTCGAGCGGCACGGCCCGTACCGCGTCGTCCATAGTCCAGTTCCGGAAGGTGATCATTCCGCTGAACGAGACGTAGTGCCCGAGTTCCAGGCCCGTCTGCAGCAGCGCAGGCCCGCTGCTGAACGAATGCAGCACCGCCCGCACGTCCGGATGCCGCCGAAGGATTGTAGCGACGTCGTCATCGGCCTCGCGCGCGTGGATGACCACGGGCAGACCCGCGTCCCTCGCGATCACCAGCTGCCGCTCGAACACCTCGTGCTGGGCGTCACGTGGCGAGTGGTCGTAGTGGTAGTCCAGTCCCATCTCGCCGAGCGCCACGACGCGCGGATCGCGTGCGAGCCGCCGCAGGCGCGCCTCCTGCGCCGCGTCCCAGTCCTTCGCGTCGTGCGGGTGCACGCCCACCACCACCGACACCCGGTCGTGCCGCTCGGCGAGCCCCAGGGCCGCTTCCGCGGACGCCTCGGACTCGCCGATGATCACCACGTGCACCAGCCCCGCCGCCCACGCCCTTTCGAGCGCCTCTTCCCGATCCTCGGCGAAGCCCTCCCCGCCGAGGTGGGCGTGGGTATCGACGAGCAGCTAGCGGCTCCCTGCCGGCGCCGGACGCGTGCGCACCGGCACCGCCGTGGCCGCCGGCTTCTCGCGCAGGCCGCGGGCGGCCGGCCCGGGCCACTTCTTCTCGATCCACATGAGCACGGGCGCCGCGATGAAGATCGACGAGAACGTGCCCGTGAACACGCCGAAGAACATCACCAGCGCGAACGGCCGGATGACTTCGCCGCCGAAGATCGCGAGCGCGAGCAGCGTCGCGAGCGTGGTGAGGTGCGTCAGCACGCTGCGCGGCAGCGTCTCGTTGATGCTCAGGTTCAGGATGTCGGAGAAGCCCATCTTCTGGTGCTTCTTCAGGTTCTCGCGGACGCGGTCGAAGATGATGATCGTGTCGTTGAGCGAGTAGCCCACCATGGTCAGCAGCGCCGCCACCACCACGAGGCTCACCTCGAGGCGCATCGCCACGATGAACGCCAGCGTGGCCAAGATGTCGTGTGCCGTGGCGATGACCGCCGCGAGGCCGAAACGCCACTCGAAGCGGAACGCGAGGTAGACCAGCACCGCGAAGAACGAGGCGAGAATCGCCAGCAGCGCCTGCGTGCGCAGTTCGCCGCCCACCTTGGGGCCGACCGACCCGGTCGAACCGACCGTGTACTGCCCGGCGCCCAACGATGCATCGAGCGCCGTGCGCACCGCACTGGTCGTGAGTTCCGTGTTGTCCGCGGCTTCCTCCTGCACGCGCGCGCGGATCGTGATGGTCCTGTCGTCCCCGTACTGCTGGATCTCGGCGCCCCGCACGCCGTTCGCGTCGAGACCGGCACGGATCTTCCCGACATTGGCGGGCTCGACGGTCTGCACCTTCACCAGCGTGCCGCCGGTGAACTCGATGCTGTAGTTGAACCCGAGCACGGCCACCAGCAGCAGGCCCGGCACGAGCACCGCGGCCGTGACGCCATAGGCCCACTTCCGCATGCTGATGAAATCGTACCTGGCGTCGGCGAAGAGCGTCACCTTGCCGATGGAAAGCGTCTCGGCGTTCGGGTTCCGCTTCATCCAGAGCATGTAGAACGTGCGGGTCACGAAGATGGCCGTGAACAGCGACGCCAGGATGCCGACGATCAGCGTGACGGCGAAGCCCTTCACCGGTCCGGTGCCGAACTGGAAGAGCAACAGGGCCGTGATGACGGTCGCGAGGCTCGAGTCGGTGATGGCCGGCAGCGCGTGCCGGAAGCCCTCATCGATGGCGAGCCGGACGCTCTTGCCGTGCCGCAACTCCTCGCGGATGCGCTCGAAGATCAGGACGTTTGCATCCACGGCGATGCCGATGGAGAGCACGAGACCCGCAAGGCCCGGCAGCGTCAGCGTGGCGTCGAAACTCGCCAGCGCACCGACGGTGAACAGGAGGTAGAACCCGAGTGCCCCGACCGCGAGAATGCCGCTCATCGCGTAGTACCCGACCATGATGAGGATCACGAGCCCGGTGCCGATGAGCCCCGCGAGAATGCCTCCACGGATGCTGTCGGCGCCTAGGCTGGCGCCCACCTCGCCCTGCTCCACGATCTTGAGCGGGATGGGCAGTGCGCCGGCCTTGAGCGTGAGCGCGAGGTCCTGGGCCTCCTGCAGCGTCTTGCCGCCCAGCGTGATGCGTCCGGAGCGCTCGATGCGACTCTGGATGACGGGCGGGCGGCCCTGCACGCGGCCGTCGAGCAGGATCGGCATGAAGTCGCCGACGTGACGGCCGGTGCCGTCGCCGAACTTGCGGCCGCCCGCGCGATCGAGCTCGAAGCTGACCTGCGGCGCGTTGGTGAGCGGATCGAGTTCGGCACGCGCGTCGATCAGGCTCGAGCCGGTCACGATCGGCTGGTCGTCCACCACATAGAGGCCGCGGAGGAACTCGTTGCCCAGGCTTTCCTTCGAGGCGGACCAGCGGACGTCCACGCCGCGCGGCAGGAGACGCTGGATCTCGGGCAGGTTGAGCAGGCTGTCGACGCGCGGGAAGGCGTTCTCCGGCACGTAGTACTCGCCGGGCAGGCCGCCGGGCTTGATGAGCGACGCGAGCACGCCACCCGCCACGGGCGTCGTGTCGGCGGCCGCCTTGGCGCTGTCGGCCTTCGCACCCTTGGCCGTGCTGTCGCCGACGGCCTTCGCGGAATCGCCGCCGAGCAGCTGCTCGACCGCGCTGGCCTGCGCCGAGGGCGCTGCGCCCGCCGACGTCACGCCCATCGCGCGGAGCTGGCGGTCCATGGCCGGCATCGCGCGATCGAGCGCCTGGGTCTTGTCGGTGATGCGGAACTCGAGGAACGCGCTCCGCTGCACGATGGCCTTGGCGCGGCCCGGGTCGCGGATGCCGGCGAGCTCGACGACGATGCGGTCGTCGCCCACCTTCTGGATGACGGGCTCGGTGACGCCGAACTCGTCGATGCGCTTGCGCAGCACCGTGAGGGCCAGGTCGATGTCCCGCTTGGGATCGGCCGAGACCTGCTTCGATTGGTCGAGCTCGAGGCCGAGGTGCATGCCGCCCTGGAGGTCGAGGCCGTACTTGATCGGCGTGCGCGTGATCTGGCTGTCGCGCATGATGCCGTCGTCGCCGCGCTCGCGGATGGTCTGCTTCCGCGGGATGAGGGCGAACACGGTGGCGGCCACGAGGACGCCGATGAGAATCAGCCGGTTGCGAAGGCTCAGGAACATCGATCCGTCTGTGATGGGCGTGCGTCGCCGCACGCGGTGAAATTCAGAGGCCGAGCGCCGCCGTGGCGGCCGAGCGATCCCGCTCGAGTTGCTCGACGAGTTCCGCCGGCGACCCGAACCGCTTCACATCGCGGAGCCGGGCCACCCATTCGATCCGCACCCATTCCCCGTACAGGTCCCGCGCGACGCCGAACAAGTGCGCCTCCAGCGTCCGGCGTCCCTCGCCGAACGTCGGCTTCGGGCCCTGGTTGAGCATTCCCCCCGCCACACCATCCCGCCATTCCACCCGCACCGCATACACGCCATCGGGCGGCAGCAGCTTGCGGGGCGGCACCTCGAGATTGATCGTCGGCACACCGAGAACGCGGCCCCGCCGCTCCCCCGGCACCACCGGCCCCGACACCCGATAGGGCCGTCCCAGCAACCGCGCGGCGAGCCCCAGGTCCCCTTCGGTGATCGCCTGACGGATGACGCTGCTCGAGACCCGCACCCCGTCCACTTCCACCGGCGGCACGACCGTGACGCTGAAGCCCTCGGCCTCGCCGATGGCGCGCAGCGCGTCCACGTCGCCGGTGCGATCCCGACCGAGCCCGTGGTCGTAGCCGATCACCAGCTCCCGCATCTGCGTGCGCGCCATCAGCATCTCGCGCACGAACCGCCCGGGCGGCAGCGCCGCCATCGCGGCGTCGAAGGCGAGCACCAGTACGTGCCCGATGCCCGTCTCTGCCAGCGCCGCCCGCCGCTCGAGGGGCGTCGAGAGCAACGCGGGCGCACGTGCCGGCCGCACCACCTCGAGCGGGTGCGGCTCGAACGTCACCAGCACGCTCTGCTGGCCCGCCGCCGTGGCGCGCCGCACCGTCTCGTCGAGCACGGCGCGATGCGCCAGGTGAACGCCGTCGAACGTCCCCACGGTCACCGTGGCGCCCGGCGCCCCAAAGCCAAAGTCGCCCATGCTCAGGCGCCTTCGAGCACGACGACCGGCCGCAGTCCCTCGTCGCGCACCTCGGCCATCGCCATCACGTCGCCGCCGTGCCACAGCGCCACGGTGCCCGACAGGCCCGGCGGCGCGGGAATGGTGCGACCATGCCGCACCGCGGCCCACGCCGCGTCGTCGAGGTCGAGCCGTCGGTGATGGCTCACCACCGTGCTCGCCGGCCGCAGCGACAGCCCCGGCACCAACTCGACCAGCGGCAGCGCATCGGCCACGTCGAAGTCGCCGATCCGTTCGCGCCGGAGCGCCGACAGGTGCCCCACGGTGCCCAGCCGTTCGGCCAGATCGCGGCCCAGCGCGCGCACGTAGGTGCCGGTGCCCACGGTGGCGCGGAACTCGAGCTCGGGCGGTGCCCAGCGCAGCAGCTCGAGCGTCTCGACGTTCACTTCGACCTCGGGCAGCATCACCTCGACGCCCTGTCGCGCCAGCTGATAGCTGCGCTTGCCACCCACGTGCTTGGCCGAGTAGGCCGGCGGCCGCTGCAGCTGCCGACCCGTCATTCCCGCCAATTCCTCCCGCACCCTCGCCTCGGCGGGCCACTCTTCCGGCACCCGCTCGTCGAGCACGGCGCCGGTGGCGTCATCCGTGTCGGTCCGGGCGCCGAGCCGCAGCGTCGCGCGGTACGTCTTGGCCAGCCCCTCGGTGAAGCGCGCCAGTCGGGTGGCCCGGCCCACCAGTACCACCAGCAATCCCGTCGCGAACGGGTCGAGCGTGCCGGTGTGTCCCACGCCGCGGGTGCCCATGGCCCGTCGCACGCGACTCACCACATCGTGCGAGGTGAGACCGGCCGGCTTGTCGACCAGCAGCGCACCCGTCAGTCGTCGCCCTCCGCCGGCTCGACCTCGGCCTCTCGCCGCACCTCGGCCAGCAGCTGGTTGATGCGCGCGGCGTGCTCGATGCCCCGGTCGAGCTCGAACCTCAGCTCGGGAATCGTGCGCGTGCTGAGCGCCTTCGCCAGCCGGCTCCGCAGGAAGCCCGCGGCGCTCTGCAGGCCCTCGAGTGCCCGCTGCCGCTCCGCTTCCTCGCCCGGCACGGCCACCGCCACGCGCGCGACGGACAGGTCGCCGCTCACCTGGACGTGGGTCACGGTGACGAGACCGACGCGCGGATCGCGGATCTCGCGCAGCAGCGCGTCCGTGACCACCTGCCGCACCGTCTCGCCCACCTGCTCGGGCCGCCGCGAACTTCCCTTCATCGCCACTGGGCGACGACGTCGATGATGCGCACGCCGTCCGCCTCCTCGATCGTGCGGTCGGCCGACCGGAGCTCCGCCTCGACGACGCCCCGGTCACTGCCCACCGCGGCACAGGCGATCTCCGCCCGCTGCCACAGGTCCTGGTGACCGGTCTCGGCCACCGAAAGGTTCACGCGCCTGAGCGCGTTCACGAGCGGCTTCAGCACGCTCCGCTTGTCCTTCAACGACAGGCAGCCCTCGAGGTGCAGCTCCCACACCTTGATGCCGACGACCACCTACGCCGCGCCGGTCTCCGCCGACGCCTGCAGCGTGCGCTTCACTTCCTCGACGCGGAACGACTCGATCCGGTCGCCGACCTTGAGGTCGTTGAAGTTCTCGACCCCGATGCCGCACTCCTGGCCCTCGCGGACCTCCTTCGCGTCGTCCTTGAAGCGCTTGAGGCTCGACAGGGCGCCGGTATAGACCGTCTTCCCGTCGCGCGTCACGCGCGCCTTGGCCGTGCGCTGGATGAGCCCGCTGCGGACCATGCAGCCCGCGATCGTGCCCACCTTGCTGACCTTGAAGAGCTGCAGCACCTCGGCCTCGCCCAGGATGGTTTCCTTCTCCTCGGGCTTGAGCAGGCCCTCGAGGGCGTTCCGCACGTCCTCGACCGCCTCGTAGATGATGCGGTACGTGCGCACGTCCACGCCCTCGCGCTCGGCCTGCACGCGCGCGTTCGAGTCCGGCCGCACGTGGAAGCCGAGGATGATCGCGCCCGATGCCTTGGCGAGCAGGACGTCGCTCTCGGTGATGGCACCGACGCCGCGGTGCACCACGTCGACACGCACCTCGCTGGTGGACAGCTGGGCGAGCGCGTCGGCGAGCGCTTCGGCCGGACCGCCCTGGTCGGCCTTGATGATGATGCGCAGCTGCGAGACCGCGCCTTCCTTGAGCTGGCGCGAGAAGTCCTCGAGGCTGGTGGCCTTCTGGCTGCGACGGCTCTGTGCCTCGCGCTCGAGGCGCTGCCGCTTCTGCGCGATGTCGCGCGCCTCGACCGCATCGGCGACCGAGATGAACGCGTCGCCCGCGGCCGGCACGCCCTCGAACCCGAGCACCTGCACCGGGATCGACGGTCCCGCTTCCTTCACCGCCTTGCCGCGCTCATCGAACAGCGCGCGCACGCGACCGGAGTACCGGCCGCAGATGAAGTTGTCGCCCACGTGCAGCGTGCCGCGCTGCACCAGCAGCGTGGCCAGCGGGCCCTTGCCCGGATCGAGCGTGGCCTCGAGCACCGTCGCGTGCGGACGGGCCGTCGGGTTCGACTTGAGGTCGAGGATTTCCGCCTGCAGCAGGATCTGGTCGAGCAGGCCCTGGATGCCGGTGCCCTTCTTCGCCGAGATCTCCGCGTGCAGCGTGTTGCCGCCGAACTCCTCCAGCACCACGGAGTGCTGCAGCAGGTCCTGCTTCACCTTCGGCACGTTGGCCGCCGGGAGGTCGATCTTGTTGATGGCGACGATCATCGGCACGCCGGCGTTCTTGGCGTGGCTGATGGCCTCGATGGTCTGCGGCATGACCTGGTCATCGGCCGCGACGACGAGCACCACGATGTCCGTCACCTGCGCGCCGCGGGCGCGCATGGCGGTGAACGCCTGGTGGCCCGGCGTGTCGAGGAAGGTGATGGAGCGGCCGTCCGGCAGCCCGACGTTGTACGCGCCGATGTGCTGCGTGATGCCGCCCGCCTCGCCCGCCACGACGTTCGCCTTGCGGACGAAGTCGAGGAGCGACGTCTTGCCATGGTCGACATGGCCCATGATCGTCACGACCGGCGGCCGCGACTTCATGTCCTCGTCGGCGTCGATTTCCTTCGCCTCGGTCTCCTCGGCCGCGTACTCCTGCTCGCGCACCGCCTGGAAGCCGAACTCGGAGGCGATCAGCTCGATCTGGTCGAAGTCGAGCCGCTGGTTCACCGTCACCATGAGGCCCAGTTCCTTGA
>JBJMOZ010000286.1:0-2847 GCA_045803465.1 Gemmatimonadales bacterium
TTGCGCTCCGAGATCGCGCGCTGTCCGGCGAAGACGCTGTCCCACAGTGTCTTGGTTCGCTTCACGTCCACCCACCCGGCGCCGGCGAGCATGAGGGTGTCCTTGGACGGCGCAGCCGGCGGCACGAACACCTTGGACGCGAGGCCCTGGGTGAGCAGGTAGTTGCCCAGCCCGAGCTCGTTGCCGTAGCCCGCCGAGGTGCGGCTGAAGTAGATCGGACGCTCGGTGAACGACTCGGCGATGATCTTCAGCACGAAGATGTCGGCGCGCTGGAGCAGGTTCGGGATCGAGAGGCGCTGCGGATCGATCGTCGCGCGGATCGGTCCCCCCTCGAAGTTCATCGGCTGCCGGATCTCGATGTACGGTGGAACGGAATCGGCCTGCTCCGGCGTCATGTGGATCAGCGCGCCCTTCGGCTTCGGCCAGCTGCGACCGCGATAGATGGCCGGTCCGCTGGCCGCATCGTAGTCGTACACCGGACGTCGGATGAGCTGGCGCGTGTACCAGTCGGTATTGAGCAGCGAGGTGTTCGCCACCACGACGTCGCGTCGCACTCCCTCGACCTCCTGCGCGTACCAGAGCGGGAAGGTGTCGTTGTCGCCGACGGTGACGAGCACGCCGTACGGCTCGACGGAGTTCAGCAGATCGTGCGCGAAGTCCGCCGTGTCGGTCTGGCCGGCACGCGACGCGGTGGACCAGTTGGTGAACAGCGGGATCAGCGCGAGCGCGAGCACGGGTGACGCGATGGCGAGCGCGCGTCGCGTCGGCCGGTCCACCGACTCGCGGGCGATCGTGACGGGCTCACGCGCGATGAGCATCGCGACCGATTCCCACACGGCGACGAGCCCGAGCGCGGCCCATACGCCCCAGGCCGAGAAGCTCCAGAGGTAGAAGTAGTCGCGGTCGCGCACCTCGCGGGCGACGCCGGTCAGATCGGGATCCTGTGATGCGCCGTACTTGAAGTTCAGGTAGTAGATGAGCACGAGCGTCATCGTGAACATCAGCGACCCGAAGTAGGCGAAACTTCGTCGATCGCGCTGCCAGTGGACGTAGCCGCCGAGCAGTCCGAGCACGAGGAAGAGCGCGGCCAGGAGGCTCTGCCAGCCGGGATTGTCGTAGTGTGCGTCGCGCAGCCACTGCCACTTGAAGTACATCCACCACATGCCGATCTGGGCGGGGAGCGGCGCTTGCCGCTCGCTCAACTCGGGCTTGCCGTACTGGCCGCGGTTGAAGTTGTACATGAAGGCGTCGTACGTCCCCTTGCTGAACGTGCAGCTCACCTTGAGCCCCTGCCGGCAGGCGGTGGGCTCACCTTCATTGAGCGCGGGGAAGTGCGCGGCGCGGATCGGCTGGATGGCGAACGGCGTGATGCCGAACAGAAGCGCCGCCACGCAGGCGAGGAGCAGCTTCCAGCGCAGGATCGTCCGCCAGCGCACGAGCAGCACGGCGAGCCCGACGGCCGGCGCGGCGAGCATGCCGGCCATGTGGTTCGCGTAGCCCAGCCCGAGCAGGTAGGCGACGAGGACGAGGATGCGGTCGGCCTTCCGGCCGTCGGGTGCGTCGCACCACCGCACCATCAACCAGGAGATGATCGCGATGCCGAGCAGCGAGACGGTGTAGACCTTCTCGTTGACGACGCTCTGGTTCCAGACGGTGAACGACGTGGCGCCGATGAGCGCGGCGAGGCTGCCCCCGGCGATGCGCTGCCAGCGTTCGGCGAACCAGCTGACCAGCACGCGCTCCGTGATGAGGAACCACATCCCTGCCGAGACCGCGCTGCAGATGGCGGCGAGCAGGTTGATGCGCAGCGCGACGGTGCGGGCGATCGGGAGGATGGCGAAGACCCGGCCGATGAGCACGAACAGCGGGTTGCCCGGCGGATGCGGGAGCCCGAGGGTGTAGGCGGCGGTGATGTATTCGCTCGTGTCCCACATGGCCGTCGTGGGGGCCAGCGTGAGGACGTAGAGCACGAACACCACGAGCGTAACGACCGCTGCGGCGAGGTAGGACGGGCGATAGTCGAGGTCGGACGGCGGAGACGTCGTCGCCATTGAGATCACGGGGCTGTCGGATAGCAGACGCCCCGCGGGTGGGCGGGGCGGAAGCAGAGCGTAGTAAGATGGCCCTGGGGCCTATCGGAGAACAGTGCCGCCGTGCTTCCGCCGCGCCCGAGTGCGGACGCTATGGACGCGTGCCCGTGCCGCCAGTGCCGCTCGTTCCCGAGGCGCCTGTACCGGTGCCGGTGCCGCTCGTGCCAGTCCCGGTGGTGGAACCCGGACGTCCACGCGACGCAGTGTCACTCATTGTGCCGGTACCCGAGCCCGTGCGACCGCGCGAGGCGGTGTCGCTCATCGTGCCCGTGCCCGTCGTGCCCGTACCCGCCGTGCCCGTACCGCTGGTGCCGGCCGCGCCGGTCCCCGACATCGAGCCGGAGGCGCCCATTCCCGTGTCTGTCCCGGTACCGGTGCCGCTCGTACCTGCCGCACCGGCGCCCGACGTTCCGACGTCGCCACCGCTCGTACCGGCCGTACTGTCGCGGTTGCTCCCGCTGCTGCAGGCACCGACCGTGAGCACAGCGGCGAGCGCGAGCATGCTGCTTCCCGTTGTCACTTTGCGCATGACCCCTCTCTCTCCTTGTTGCCCGTGATGAGAACGTTGCCGCGTTGCCGGCGGGAGGCCACCCGATCCGAGACGGCGCGACACGAAACGGAGGGGGGCGCAAAAGGGGAGCCAATGAAGGGAAGCTCTGGGCACTGCCGTACTGTGTATCGAGTACAGCTGAAGTACCGGGACTGGCATACTGGCCCCACGAATGTACGGTGGGGCTCTCCACCCCCAAACGCGCTG
>JBJMOZ010000336.1:0-4028 GCA_045803465.1 Gemmatimonadales bacterium
GGCGAGCGCGTCGTCGCGCAGCGCGGTGAACGGCGCGCCGTCGAATGCGCCCGCGAGCGCGAGCGGATCCGACAGGTCGGCCCCCGCGATGGCGGCGAGCAGGAGCGCGGCGTCCGCGACGTGGCGCGCGAGCGGTCCGTGCGTGTCGAGGTAGGGCCAGGTCGGGATCACGCCGGTGCGCGGCACGAGCCCGAAGGTCGGCTTCATCCCCACGACCCCGGTGCACTGCGCCGGGATGCGGTTGGAGCCGCCGTCGTCGGTGCCAAGTGCGGCAAAGGCCATCCCGTCCGCCACGGCGACCGCCGAGCCCGCGCTGGACCCGCCGGGCGTGCGGGTGCCGGTGGGGTCGTACGGATTCAGCACCTGTCCCGTGTGGCCGTTGGTGCCTTCGCCACGATAGGCGAAGTCATCGGCGGCAGTCTTGCCCAGCACGATCGCTCCGGCGGCACGGAGTCGCGTGACCTCGAGCGCGTCGCGCCGCACGGCCTCGGGAAAGAGCCGCGCCCACTCGGCGCTCGATCCCGTCGTCGGGAGCCCCTTCATGTCGTAGATCGCCTTGGCGAAGACGGGAACGCCGTCGAGCGGTCCGCGCATCTTCCCCGCGCGCAGCCGCTTGTCGGCCGCGCGAGCGTCGGCCATGGCGGTGGCGGCGAGCGCGTCGATCGCGTGCCAGCCCCTTCCATCGGTGTGGCAGCGCTCGAGCGCGCGCTCGGTGACTTCGGCGGCGCTCCACGCACCGCGCCGGCGTCCGGCCTGATAGTCGGCAACGGTGCCGTCGAGCGGATCCTGGTCCATGCGGAGCCGGGGGAGATGTGGGAGCACGACGAGGGCGGCGAGCTGGGCCAGGACTTCACGCCGGGTCTGCGACATGGGTGCGGGACCGGAAGTGGGAACGGGGCGACTGCGTGACGCGCCGGGGCGACGCGCACGTGTCGTGATAATCTGCGGCTCGCGCACTCGGCGTCAATGGAGGGGCGTCACTCCGCCAGGTGGCACACCGCCTCGATGTTGTATCCATCCGGATCGAGCACGAACGCGCCGTAGTAGTTGGCGTGATACTGCGGCCGCAGGCCCGGCGCACCGTTGTCGCGTGCACCGACGGCCAACGCGGCCCGATGGAAGGCATCGACCGTGGCGCGGTCCTTACTGGCGAATGCGACATGGATCGCCGGCCCGCCGCATCCCTCGCGCTCCGCGTGCTCCGTGCCCACCCGGCCGGGCTCGCCCTGCTTGATCCAGAACGTCGGGATCGAGTCGCGGCGAAAGCCGGCGCCGGACGAGGCTTCCATGGCGAGCGTGTAACCCAGCGGGGCCAGCACCGCCGCATAGAACCGCTTGCTGCGATCGTAGTCGGCGACGCGGAGACTGATGTGGTCGAGCATGGCGATGGATCCTCAGGTGAGTGCGCAACGCCCGTCAGGCTTCGGCGACCTTGCCCGAGAGCATCTCGTAGAGCTTGCCGCCGGCCCAGCACTGCGGAATCGCCAGCACGGCGAGCGAGACGGGATACCACTTGGGTGCGAGGCCCATATTCCACGTTGCCGCGACGCCCGCGAGCCCCAGGACGACACCCACATAACCGAGGATCATGGCGTGCTTCATCGGATTGTGCGGTGCGAGCCGGGCCGTGAGCCACGCTCCGGCGACACCGATGACGATGCGATAGGAGAGTGCGAGAAGGGAGAGCGTGTCGTTCATCGGCTGCCCCTGGGGCGGGAGGACACCCACGGCGTGCAGCACGGTGTCGACGAGGGTCGAGCCGACGACGATGAACAGCACGCCCGCCACTACGGCCCCAATCGATCTCCAGTTCATGATCCGCTCCTCAGGGTTGATGACGTTCGCATCAGCTGCGGGGTGGTGACGCATGGCTCGGTCCGCCGTATGCCGCGATCGATGCGGGCGCCAGCGCCTTGTACCGCTCGTAGGTTGCGGGATCCTCGATGTCGATCTGGACGATCACGTATGCCGGCATGCCACCTCCCGATGGCGGTTCATCCCTTGCAAGCTGAGGTCACGGAACACGCGGTGCGAACGCCGAGCGTGCGGCCTCCCAGCGAGCGACGCGCTTCGCGATTCGCGCCGCATCACAGGTGGGGCAGAGAAAGGTCCCAGGCCGTCCGGTGAGCATGACGCGCGAGCCGCCGCAGCTGGCACAGGGAAACGCGGGCGCCCCCACCGCTGGCTTCGTCGGCTCAGTGAAGAACGGCGTGAGGACACGGCCGGACGTCTCGGGCAATGCGGCCGCGAGATGCGCGCACTCCTCGATCTCGAAGAAGTTCGGGAGAAGCAACTCTCGCAGTCCCGTGAGCGCGTGCAGAGGGGCGAGCGAGCCGTCGCGCGGCCGCACGTTGCTAAGGGTCAGGTGCCGCAGGTTTCGCAGCCGAGCCAGCGGCCCGAGACTCGACACCTTGAGGGCACTGGTCATCCCGCCGCCCACGTGCAGGGCCTCGAGCCCGGGCAGTTCAGGCAGCGTCGCAAGGTCGAGACTCTTCATGTCGTCCAGGTAGAGCGTCCGAAGTCGCGGGAGCCGGCCGAGCCAGGACAGGTCGCTCAGGTGGTTGGCCCACGAGACCAGCAGGTGCTCGATCGACGTCGACTCGCCGAGCGGCGAGAGATCGACCTTGCCCGCCTTGCAGAGGTAGACCGCGCGAAGGTGCGACATTCGCGCGAGAACTCCGAGCAGCTCGGGCGTGATCGCATGGGCCCAGACGATTTCGAGCCGGGGCAGGGTCGCGAGTCGCTCCAGGTGCGTCGCGCTGCCACGCGTGGCGACGAACTCGGCCTCGTCCGGGACCACGGCGAGGTCATCGTGGATCGGCCGGCGCGGGACGACGAGTTCGTAGAGTGGGCGCGGTTCGGAGGCGGTCGCTCGCAGGCCGCGGGCCAGCTCGTCGGAGAACTGGAAATCGCTCAGGGCTGCTCCTGGGTTCGTCAGACAACGTACGATCATGGGACGGCGCGCGCATAAGGTGCGGCAGTGCGGGGTCGCTTGACCGGAGTCGCAGCAGCTTGTACTTTGTGTGAGAAAGTACTTTGCAACTAGCGACAAGGCGAAAAGGCAAGCCCATGCGGTTGCACGACATGCGGCGTTGGCGGGGAGCGCTGCTCCGAGCGGCGGCCGCCCTGACCATGGTAGCCACCATCCAGCCCAGCCGCTCCACACCCGATGGGCCGTTCCGCATCGTGGGCAACCTCTATTATGTCGGTGCCACCGGTGTCACCGCCTTCCTGATCACGGGACCCGAGGGTCACCTGCTCATCGCCGGCGGCGATCCCGAAGCCGCCCCGCTGATCATGGCCGGCATCACCGAGCTCGGCTTCGACGTCGCCGACGTCGGGGTATCGCTCACCTCACACCCACACTCCGACCGCGCAAACGGGCTTCGCGCCCGGCGTATCGAGCATCGGTACGAGGACAGCGCGACGATCCGCCTCGGGTCGATCGCACTCACCACGAGAGTCCCGGTCGGCCGCACGCGAAGCTGCAGCTCCTGGTCGTTCCCCGATCGCGGCGGCTGGCGTGAATTGCTCGCCATCGACATCTGCAGCCGCAGGTTGTCGCCGTTCGCGGACCAGCCGGCACGCCCGTAGCCCATCCGCCAACCGTATGATTCGAGGAGCAACGCCCTTGCACGATGAGGTGATGATGAATCAGTGGCAGAGACGCATCCGCGGTGCGATCGGAATGGGCCTGACGTGGGCGGCCGGATGGGCACTCGTCGGCTTGCTGATCGGGGTGACCAGCACGCTCCTGCCCGGTCTCCCGTGGGATGCCTTCTTCGAGGTCTTCGATGCCCCGCTGCCGGCGCTGGCCATACCGGGCTTCTGTGGCGGCGTGCTCTTCTCGATGGTGCTTGGCATTGCAGGGAGGCGTCGCAGATTCGAGGAGCTGTCGCTGTCCCGATTCGCCGCCTGGGGAGCGGTGGGTGGTCTGCTGCTGAGCCTGCTTCCGGCTGTCCTGGTGGGCGTCGGGTTGGCGACCATCGCACCTTCCGGCGCCGGCGTGTGGCAGCTTACTGCGGCAA
>JBJMOZ010000347.1:0-18856 GCA_045803465.1 Gemmatimonadales bacterium
GCGTGCCCAGCGCACGGACACGAGGTCGCCCACTTTGGGCAGGCCCTTCTCGCCCACGCGCGGGCTGTAGCGGTGCATCCAGGTGAGGAACGGCACGATGCGCGAGTAGATCGCGGCGACGAGCACCCCGAGCCAGCCCACGATGAGCAGCAGGCCGTACGCCGCCACGAACTGCGGCCGCCCGGTCGCCAGCGTCCCGATGCCGGCGACGAGCGCGCCACCAAGCAGCGCCAGCGCCGCCACCACCTGCCGCAGCGACGGGTCGAGCTGTGGCCGCGCCCGATGGCGGAACCAGAGTGCCGCCTGCCACAGGAAGAGCGCCACGCCGGAACCGGCCAGCGCACCGCCGGCGACGACGAGTGCCGACACGCCGGCGAGCCATCCCGCAGACTGCAGCAGCACGCCGCCGCCCGTGAGCGGTGCGGTCCATCGCATGAGCCACTCGGGCGCGGTGCGACTCAGCAGGAACATCGGCAGCAGCCGGTTGCCGATGCCCATCACGAGCAGCGTGCCGAACCCGACCGCGGCGAGCTGCACGTGCGCCGCCACCAGCGCCTCGCGCGGTACCATCCACCATCCAAGCACGTTGCCGATGCGCGCGCCTGCCACGAGCAGCCCGAGCCACAGCATGCCGAACGCGGCGAGCACCGTGTAACCGATGCGCGGCGCGCGCGGAGTGGTGCCGAGCCGCGTGCCGACGTTCCACGACCAGATGGCGAGCGCGAGCGCCACCAACGACCAGCCCGCGCTCATGAAGCGCGGCAGCCAGCCGCCGAGCCCGGCCACGACGAGCGCGGAGCCGGCGGTGTGCAGGGCCAGCGTCGCGAAGCCCGCACGCACGCTGCGCGCCTCGATGCCCATCGCGACGGGCCCTAGCTGGTAGAGCGCGCCATAGGCGGACGTCACCAGCCACCCGAGCGTGAAGCAGTGCGCCACCGCCGCCGCCTCGGGCGTGAGCCACGCGCCGCGCGCGAGCGTGGGCGCCACACTCACGAGGCATGCGCTGCCCACGCCAAGCCAGCCAAGCGCCACGGCGAAGTGGCTCGCCGGGAGCGCGAAGGGCGGCATGACGTCGGCCGGCGCGAGGCCGGTGACGGGAAGCGCCTTGGAGAGCGGGCGCGCCGCGGGCTGTGGCATCACCTAGAAATCCTTTCGCGCGAAGCCGCGCAGGCCGAGCAGGAATGGTACCGCGGTCCACGCAAGCAGCGCCCCGCCGGCGAGCGCGAGCCCCGCGCCGGTGCCGAAGAACTTCTCGAACACGGCACCGGTGTAGCCCATCAGCGCCGCGGCGTCGACGCTCAGGAGCATCAGCACGCGGGCGAGGTCGACCGGGTTGAGCAGTGAAGCCACGAGCATCGGCATCTCGAGCGGCCAGTCGGCGAAGAGCGTGGCCAGGAGCAGCACCACGCCGTCGTACAGCACGGTGGCGGCGAACCAGACCATGAGCGCCATCCCCAGGCCCCGCGCGCGGTCGTCGAAGTGCACGCCCGCCACGAAGGCGAGCGAGGTGAAGACGAGGGTGAGCACGCAGCCGGAGAGCAGCAGGGTAACGAGACCCGCGCTGCCCGCACCGCCATGCAGCAGCACCGGCACCGCCACGCCCAGCGCGAACGCCGCCGCGAGCGGCAGCGCCAGCCCGAAGTAGAGGCCGACATAGAGCGCGCTGCGGCTCACCGGCTGCGCCAGCAGCAGCTCGATGAACTCGCGGGAATTGGAGAGGTGCAGCGTGCCGAACACCACGCTCACCAGCGGAATGACGAGCAGCACGACGTTCAGGAGGCTCACCACCACTCGCGGCCCCGAGCCGCCGAAGCGGAAGAGCGCATCGGTGAGGAGCGCGAAGAGGAGACCGTAGCCCACGATCCAGCGGTTGCGCAGCTGGTTCTGCAGGCCGAATGCGAGGATGCGGCCGGCGGTGCTCATGCGGCCTCCCGCATCAGGGTGGCGATGGCGCGTTCGACCTTCTTCTCGCCGGTCTTCAGTCGCAGCGAATCCAGCGTGCCGTGGAAGCGCACCGACCCCTCGACGAGGTAGACGATGTCGTCGGCGAGCTCCTCGACTTCCGCCATCACGTGCGACGTGAGCAGCACCGTCGCGCCGCTCTCGGCGGCCGCGCGGATGGCGTCCTTCAGTACGCCGCTCGCCATGGGGTCGAGGCTCGCCGTGGGCTCGTCGAGCACGAGCAGCGGCGAGCGGTGCCGGAGCGCCACCACCGCATTGAGCTTCTGCCGCGTACCGCCCGAGAGCGTGCGCACCGGCTTGTCCAGCACCTGCTCATCGAGGTGGAAGCGCCGCAGCAACTCGTCGTCGTCGGCGTCGTCCTGGCGCAGGTCGGCGAGGAGGTCGAGCACCTCGCGGCCGGTGAGGTTGTCGGGAAAGCGCGGCGTCTGCGGCATGTAGCCGATGGCGTGCCGATACCCGGGATCGCGGCCCACCGGCTGGCCGAGCACGGTGAGCCGGCCCGCGTCGGGTCGCACCAGGCCGAGGACGCACTTGATGAGCGTCGACTTGCCGGCCGCGTTCGGGCCCACCACCGCCGTGACGCGTCCCGGGGCCACCGAGAGGTCGATGCCGCGAAGGGCGACGAGCCGGCCGAACGTCTTGCGCAGGCCCTTCACCTCGAGCGCCGCGGTAGTCACCTGGATGCCTTCCTGACCACCGGACGGTGGTCCACGAGTCCCTGCGGAGAGAGCACCGGCAGCACCCGTTCGGCGACGTCGAGCAGGTCGATGAAGAGGCTGCGGAGGAGGATGAGGGCCGGCTCGTTGTCCTGCACGAGGATCGCGAAGAGCCGCACCGGACGGAACGGCACGTCGCCGAAGCCGTCGCGGTCGAGGTCGTAGCCGCGGTATTCGTCCCACTCGTTGGCGTCGAGCGTGGCGGTGGCGCTGGCCGCGTTGGTGGAGAGGTCGAACGAATTCGCCACGAAGCGATTCCGCTCCAGGCGCCCGTCGTCGGAGTTGCCGAGCAGGCGCACGGCCCAGCCGTTCGATTCGAAGTCGTTGCCGAGCACCCTGATGCGGTTGCTCCCCTCGAGGTGCAGCGCGACGGTGTTGCGCCGGAAGACGTTGCCCTCGACGCGGCTGTCGTTGATGTCCTTGAGGAGCAGCCCGTAGGCCGTGGGACCCTCGTTCTCGAGGAAGCGATTGCCGGTCATCACGACCACGTTGGTGTACATGACCGCCACGCCGGCGCCGTTCCTGGTGAACAGGTTGCGCTCGTAGGCGCAGCTGTCCGAGAACATGAAGTGCAGGCCGTAGCGGAAGTTGTCGTGGCTCTCGTTGTCGGCCACGCGGGCGTGGCGGGCGAACTCGAGATAGATGCCGTCGCGGTGGCCGGTGACCTCGTTGCGCTCGACGACGGTGCCGACGGTGTTCCACAGGTGCACCGCGTTGCCCGACGTCGCCTCGCTGTGGTAGGCGCCCCGGAACCGGTTGCCGGTCACGCGGCAGCCGCGGGTTCGGGCGAGGTAGACGCCGAAGAAGGTGCGCTCGAAACGGTTGTCGTGCACGTCGCAGGCGGCCACGTCGTCGACGCGCACCGCGGCGCGATCGTTGACGAAGCTGGTGGCGACGTTGCGGAAGACGAGGCCCGTCACCGCCACGCTGTCGGCCACGATCACGAGCACCTGGTGCTCGCCGCCCGCGTCAAGCACGGGCCAGCCCTCACCGGTGATGGTGACGCGGCGGTCCACCCGCACGTCCTGCGTGGGATAAGTGCCGGCACGCACCACGATGTGATCGCCGGGCTTCGCAGCCTGCACCGCCGCGGCGACGCTGGTATAGGGTCCCACGGGGCTCACCACCAGCTGGGCGAGCAGCAGGACGGCGTGGATCATCGGGCCGCTCCCGCGCGGAGCTCATCCCACGCGCGCCCGCGACCGCCGACGAGCCGCTCCAGTTCCGCGACGCCCGGCCCGCGGTGCGCCACCGCGAGGCCGCTGGCCATGGGAGTACGAAGCGTGTCGCTGTGCACGAGCTGCACGTCGGCGGCGGAATACACGGAATCGGGTTCGAGGAAACCGTGGAACCACACGCCTTGCACCTTCCCGGCGGCAATCGCGCCGGATGCCAGGTAGTCGAGGAGGCAGCCCGGGTCGTCGAACGCGATCGTCTTGCCGGTGGTCGTCAGCAGCACGGCCGCATACCGCGGGTCGGCGATGGACATGTGGCAGTGCGCGCACGCTTCGGCGCCGAACGCGATGGCGCGTGGAGTGGACGCGGCGCATGCCGCCAGCACGGCGAGAGCGGCAGCGGCGAGCAGGCGAATCGGCATCAGGCCCCCGTTGCCCGCGCCGCGAGCGTCGGGGCCGGCGCCGCCACCGAGGCGGGCCCTTCGGCGCGCCGCCGCAGCTCGAGCGCCACCGCCACGAGCACCAGCGCGAGCGACACGAAGGCGGCCACACCGCCCACGTCCGGCCACGAGGATGCGGTGAAGTTCAGGATCTTCTTCGCCCCGATCAGCGGCGGCTGGTACGAGGCGCCGGGAATCCGGATCGCCGCCGTGGGATCGAGGTTGTGGCCATAATCGAATTCCCAGCGCCAGAAATCGTACAGGCCGACGGCGGCGACGAGTGCGTAGAGCGCGGTGAAACCGAAGAGCAGGGGGCGCTTCCCCGCCGCCGCCACCGTGAGGGCGCCGCCGATGAGGCCGGCGACCACCCACGGCATGAAGCGCAGTTCCGGAATCTCGTCGGGATGGATGGGCGCCATCCCGATGTAGTGGTTGAGTCCGTTGATGTTCTGCAGGTCGTTGGGCGTGGCGCCCTGGATCCGATGCACCCAGATGCGCATGCCCAGCCCTTCCGGATACTGCGGCGCTCCGAGATCGATCCGCCACAACGGCGTGAAGTAGAGGAGGGCGAGCACCAGCCCCGCCATCGCCACGAGCACCCGGGAGAGCTTCGACATGGTCCGTCGTTCCTTTCCGTTACCGCGTCACTTCGGGGTGTTGTAGACGAGGTCCTTCGCCGCGCCCCTGGGCGAGACGCGGACATACCCCTGCATCTCCTGGTGCAGCGCCGAGCAGAAATCGGTGCAGTAGAAGGGATAGACCCCCAGCCGCTGCGGCACCCAGGTGATCGTGCGCGTCTGGCCGGGCATGATCAGCAGCTCGGCGTTGGGGTTGCCCATCATCGCGAAGCCGTGCGGCACGTCCCAGTCCTGCTCCAGGTTGGTGATGTGGAAGAAGACCGAGTCGCCCACCTGGATGCCCTCGATGTTGTCGGGCATGAAGTGGCTGCGGATGGCCGTCATGTGGACGTCGACGCGGGTCCCCTTGCGAATGATCTTCGCCTCCTTCTCCGAGCGGGTCGCGTTCGGGTCCTTGTTCTCGGCCAGCGAGTACGTCTTCACCTGCTTGTCCTTGATGACCGATGCCAGCAGGCCCTGTGCGTAGTGCGGCTCGCCGATGGTCGGGAAGTCGAGCAGGAGCTTCATCTTGTCGCCGGAGATGTCGATGATCTGCGCCGCCTGGTTGAGCTCGGGGCCCGTGGGCAGGTAGCGGTCCTTCGTGATCTTGTTCATCGCCAGCAGGTACTTGCCCCACGGCTTCCTGGAGTCGCCGCCGGGGATCATGATGTGGCCGAGCGAGTAGTAGGTCGGGATCCGGTCGAGCACCTGGCAGTCGCTCACGCGCCACTTCACCACTTCGGACGAGATGAAGTGCGAGGTGTAGCCGTTGCCGCGATCGTCGAACTCGGTGTGAAGCGGCCCGAGGCCGGGCTCCTTCACCTCGCAGCTGAGGATCTCCTCGTACTTGAGCACGGGGATGCCCTGGATCGAGGTCTCGAACGACTTGGCCTCGATGGCCTTCGTCATCTTCGCGAAGGAGTGCACCGGGATCACGCTGGCGAGCTTGCCGCCGGCGGAGATGAACTCGCCGGAAGGATTTACGTCCACGCCGTGCGGCGACTTCGGGGTGGGCAGGAAGTACACCAGGCCGTCGCAGTCCTTCGGCTCGAGCACCTTGGTGCTCTTCTCCCACACCGTCTTCGCGACGTGCGTGTCGTCGAACGCGTTGTGCGCGTAGTGTGACGGCACCTCCTTCGCCGCGCCGGCGGCGACGCACTGCTCGGCGCGCTTCCAGTTGATGGCGGCGATGAAGTCCTTGTCGTTCTGCGACGCGTTCCGCTCGAGGAGCGTGCTGGCCTCTTCCGAGTTGTACGAGGTGAAGAACGCCCAGCCGTGCGACGGGCCCTTGCCCGCGTGCGCGAGATCGTAGTCGAAGCCGGGCATCCGGATCTGGAAGGCGATGCTCATGCGCCCGGTCTTCGGGACGATGCGGATGAACGACAGCATGCCGCCGAACTTGGTCTTGTAATCGGCGATCGAGACGTCCGCCTGCGGGATCGGCACCGAGAAGCGGGTGCCCGCCACCGCGTACTCGGAATTCTCGGTCATGAACGGCGAGGAGTGGTTGCCGGCCGAGTTGGGGATCTCGATGATCTCGGCGGTCTCCATGGTGGTCAGGTCGATGCGGGCCACGCGCGGCGTGTTGTTGGCGTTCACGAACACCCAGCGACCGTCGGGAATGCCGTCGGTCTGCGACAGCTCCGGGTGGTGCGCGTCGTCCCATGGCACGAAACCCCACGACGTGTTGAGCATCGCCTTGGTCTGCTCGCTGTAGCCCCAGCCCTTCTCGGGATACTGCGAGAACACGGGGATGTCGCGCAGCAGGCGTCCCGAGGGCATGGCATACACCGGCATGTTGCCGCTGAAGCCGCCGGAGACGAAGGCGTAGAACTCGTCGAGCTGGCCGGGCGCGATGTAGACCTTGCTCGCCGCGTCGCCCGCGATGGCACCGGCGGCGCCAGAGGTGGCGGTGGTGCGGCCGCAACTGGCCACGACGACGGCCGCCGCCGCTGCGCCTGTCACCAGATACAGGGCCGCGCGGGACCGGGAACGAGGAGACATGGAGGACACTCCTTGCAGTGAACGGTTGGGCATCACTTGGGGGCCGGCAGGGTGCGCAGGTACTCGACGACGGCGCGCGCGTCGTCGCGGGTGAGCTGCTGGTTGGGCATCTGCGTCATGTATTCGGCGAGAAGCTTCCGGGCCTCGGGATGCTTCGTGTACATGCCCTCGGGATTGAGGATCATGTTCATGACGTAGGCGGGGCTCCGGCGCTCGGTCACGCCGCCCAGCGCCGGGCCGACGTACCGCTCGGCCGCCTTGTGGCACGCGCTGCACTTGCCCTCGAAGGCCGTCCGGCCCTGCTTCGCCAGGGCCGCGTCCATCGGGCCCACCGTCACTTCCTCGGTCACGGGGCCGACCCCGTGCTTCACCTCGAAGTCGGAGAGGCCGCCGGCGGCGGACGTGGCGCCGGCGGAGGAGGTCGTGGCGACGGCCGGGCCGGTATCGGCCTTGCCGTCACCACAGGCGACGAGCGCGGCGGGAACGAGCAGCAGGACCGCGGCGCGGAGGGTGGGACGCATGGACGGGGTCTCCTTCAGGGTCGGGTCGGCCGGGCGGCGCATTGTGCGGCGGCGGCGACGGAGGTATAATATGACAAGCACATGATCTTATCAAGTATTAGATTCTCATGAGGTTCTTCCCGCGGCACACGGGCCCTGCGGACGAGGCGGCCATGCTTTCCCAGACGGCGGAGTACGCGCTCAGGACGATCCTGTTCATCGCCCAGCGCAGCAAGGAAGACGGACCCGTGCAGACCGAGGCGATCGCCGAGGCGCTGGACATTCCGCGCAACTACCTCTCGAAGATCCTCCATCGGCTGGCCCGGCAGGGCGTGCTGCACTCCACGCGCGGCCGGGGCGGCGGCTTCCTGCTGACCCGTCCGCCGAAGGAGCTGCCGATCATCGACGTCGTCGGGCTGTTCGACCAGATTTCGCCGGGCCGCACGTGCCTGCTCGGACGTCCGGTCTGCAGTGATGCGAACGCCTGCGATGCGCATGCCGCCTGGAAGGACATGAGCGAGCGGGTGGCCGTCTTCTTTCGCGAGACCACGGTGGGCGACCTGCTGGGCGAGGCCGCGACCTTCAAGAAGAAGCGGGTCCGGGCCTAGCCCCTTTCGCAACCCTGATCGGGGTAGCAGACTTGTGGCGTCAGGGGCCGATTCCGGCCCGAAATGACCGTCAGCCAACGACATCCGAGCCATTCACGAACGCGCCGGCCCTCCGTGGGCGCCGCGAGCAACGCTGCCCTCGCCAGCGAGGAACGCCCATGCTGCAGAATCGAAATCGTCGGCCCAGTCTCGTGTTCGCCCTGCTCCTCCCACTGCTTCTCGTTCCATCCCTTCTCCTTGCCCAGTCCGGTACCGTGACCGGCCGCGTCACCCAGCAGGGTGAGGCCGCCGGGGCACTCTCCGACGTGCGGGTGACGGTGGTGGGCACGTCGCTCTTCACCCTGACCGGCAACGACGGGCGCTACACGCTCAAGAACGTGCCGGCCGGCCCGCAGACGCTCAGCTTCCGCTGGATCGGCTACCAGCCCACCGAGGCGAAGGTCACGGTGGAGGCCGGGCAGGTCACCACGGCGGACGTGACGCTGTCGGCGGCGCCGGTGTCGATGGGTGAGCTGGTGGTGGAGGGCGCCTCGCGCGCGCCCGAGCGGCAGGTGGAGGCACCGGCGGCCATCAGCGTGGTCGAGCCGCAGATCATGATCAACGTGGCGGCCACCGGGCAGGCGCCGATGGCACTCACGGCGGTGCCGGGCGTGGACGTGGTGCAGAACGGCGTGAACGACTTCAACGTGAATGCCCGCGGGTTCAATTCCTCGCTCAATCGTCGCGTGCTGGTGCTGCAGGACGGCCGCGACCTCTCGATCGCGTTCCTGGGATCGCAGGAGTGGAACGGCATCGCCACGTCGCTCGACGAGATGGGCAGCATCGAAGTGGTGCGCGGCCCGGGCTCGGCGCTCTACGGCGCCAACGCCTTCAGCGGCGTCATCAACATCACCACGCCCACGGCGCGCGAGGTGGCGGGCACCAAGGTCGCCGTGGGCGGCGGCGAACTGTCCACCTTCCGCGCCGACCTGCGGCACGCCGGCGTGCTCGCCGATGGCCGGCTGGGCTACAAGGTGATGGGGGGCTACAACCGCAGCGACACCTGGACCCGCTCGCGCACCTCGTTCGATCGGCAGGACCTGGCGCGCGAGTACGAGGACGCCACCGACGAGCCGGTCGGTCCGAACTTCGAGACCGTGGCGCTCAAGGGACAGGACATAGACCCCGCCACCGGCGCCGCCACGGGCGATCGCGACCCGCTGGAGAACTACTTCGGCACCGCGCGCGTGGACTACTACGCGGCGAACGGCCACGTCATCTCGGGCGAGGGCAGCTACGCCAGCGTGGCGAACGAGGTCTTCGTCACCGGCATCGGCCGGGTGCAGATCCTCGGCGCCGCGAAGGCGTACGGCCGGGTGATGTACGCGGCGCCGCGGTTCAACCTGATGGCGTGGTGGAACCATCGCGACGCCTCGGACTCGTCCGGCAACTCGCAGCGGTCCCTGTCCACGGGCGCGTACCTGTTCGAGACGTCGAACATCTATCACGTCGAGGGCCAGTTCAACCACGGCTTCGACAGCGATCGCGGCCGGATCGTCGCGGGCGCGTCCTACCGCTCCATCAACGTGAATACCTACGGCACGCTGATGAACCTCGCCGACGACGACCGCGGCGACCATATCGCGTCGGCCTATGGCCAGCTGGAGTACAGGCTGCACCCGCAGGTGAGGCTCGTCGGTGCACTGCGCTTCGACGATGGAAACCTCTTCGAGGCGCAGTTCTCCCCGAAGGCCGCGATCGTGTACTCGCCGAGCGAGAACCACTCGCTGCGCCTCTCGATGAACCGGGCGTTCATGACGCCGAACTACTCCGAGTGGTTCCTGCAGGTGGCGGCCGGCGCGCCGGTGAACTTCTCGGCGCTCGAGGCGGGACTGCGCGCGAACCCGCAACTGGGACCGCTCCTGGCGGGCGTACCGCAGGGCACGCTCTTCTCCCCGAACAGTGGCCAGGTGCCCGTGCTCGCCCTCGGCAATCGCGACCTGGTGCCCGAGGAGACGCTGGGCTGGGAAATTGGCTACAAAGGCAACATCACCAACCGCTTCTACGTGAGCGCCGACCTCTACACCGCAACGCTCAAGAACTTCGTGACCGACCTGCTTCCCGGCGTGAATCCGAACTTCGGCGCGTGGCAGGCGCCCGAGACGGTGCCGGTGCAGGGTCAGGCGGCACTGGAGGCCGCGGTGCAGACGGTGTTGCTGTCGAACCCCGCCACCGCGCTCGCCGGCAAGGGCCTCACCACGCTGGACGACGGCTCCTCGGCGATCGTGGTGTCGTACACCAACGCGGGCCGCGTGCAGCAGTACGGCATGGAGCTCGGTGCCGGCTACCAGTTCAGCGACGCGTTCCGCCTCGACGCCTCGTTCACGCCGTTCGGCTTCGACGTGAAGGAGCAGCTGCTGGGCGACCAGCTGGTGGCGAACACCCCGAGCAAGAAGGCCACCCTCGCGGCGAGCTATATCTCCACCTTCGGCCTCGACGCCAGCGCGCAGCTGCGGCTCATCGACGGCTACCAGTGGGCCGCCGGTGTCTTCGTGGGATACGTGCCCGCACAGGAGATCCTCAACGCCAGCGTCGGCTATAGCTTCAACAATTACCTGCGCGTAAGCGCGACGGCGACCAACCTGCTCGACCAGGAGCAGTTCTCGCTCTACGGCGGCGCGGTGGTGGGGCGCCGGGTGCTGGCGCAGGTGGAAGCGAACTTCTAGCCGACACGATGGTCGGCCGGGAAAGGGGTCGGGATCCGTGACGGTTCCCGACCCCTTCGCCATCCCCCCATGCGCCGGGCTTAATCAAACGATTAATTAACTGCCATGCCGCCCGCACTGCGTGCCCCCGATGGCACGGCCGACACCATCCTCGATGCCGCCGAGAAGCTCTTCGCCGAGCGGGGCTACGACGGCTGCACCGTGAAGCAGATCGGCGCGGCCGCCAAGGTGAACCCCGCCCTGCTCTCCTACTACTTCGGCGGCAAGGAGGGCACCTATCGCGCGGTGCTCCACCGTCGGCTGCAGTCGTTCACAGCCGAGGGCCTGCAGAACATGGGTGCGGCCGCGAGCCCCGCCGACGCCATCCGGCGCTTCGCCGAAGCGTACATGCGCTTCATGCTGGGCCATCCCACCGTGCCGAAGCTGCTCATCCGCGAAGTGCTCGACCACGACGCCGAACACGCCGTGGACGAGGTGCGGTTCGTCGCATCGGGGCCGTTCCGGGCGCTGTGCGACGTGGTGCGCGCCGGCCAGGCCCGGGGGGATTTCCGGCGGGACCTCGACCCGGCGCGCGCCGCGGTCTCGATTCTCAGCCCACTCGTCTACGTGCTCGTGGCCCGTCCGGTGGCGAGCATCCTGCTCACGGGCCGCCGTCGCGGCCTCAGCGACGATGCATTGCGCGACTTCGCCGCGCATGCCGCCGACTTCGCCCTCGCTGCCCTCGCACCCGCGCGACGCCCCGGAGCCTGACGATGCACCGACGCCTGTTGCTGCTGCTCCTGCTCGCCGCCTGCCGGCGCGACGCGGCCACGACCATCGAGGGACATGGCACCATCGAGGTCACCGAGTCGGACGTGGCGCCGCTGACCACGGCGCGCGTGCTGCGAGTGGCCGTAGAGGAAGGCGAGATGGTCGGCCCCGGCGATACGCTCGTGGTGCTGACCCAGTCTTCCATGCCCGCCACCATCGACGCGCAGCGCGCCCGCGTGCTCGCCTCGCAGGCGGCGCTGACCGACCTCGAGCGGGGCGCACGGAAGCCCGAGATCGACGCCGCCGAAGCGGAGCTGAGCGGGGCGGAAGCCGAGATGGTGCGCACCGCCACCGAGCGCGACCGGATGCGGGCGCTCGCGGCCAATCGCGTGGTGAGCCAGCAGTCGGTCGACAACGCGGAAGCGGCGGCCCGCACCGCGTCGAGCCGGCGTGACGCGGCGTCCGAGCGGCTCGCGTTGCTGCGCGCGGGCAGCCGTCCCGATCGCATCCGCCAGGCGCGCGCGGACGTGGCCAACGCGCGCGCGTCGCTTGCCGCGACCGAAGCCACGGCGGGCGATCTCGTGCTGCTGGCCTCGCACGATGCCGTCGTGCTGTCGCGGCTCGCCGAGCCCGGCGAAGTGCTCACGCCGGGCACGCCCGCCTTGTCGCTCGGTGACGTGAGGCGTCCGTGGGTGCGCGTTTACCTCGCCGCGCGCGACGTGGGCCGGCTCAAGCTGGGCCAGCCCGCCGAGGTGTGGCTCGACGGCGTGCCCGACCGCTCGTGGAAGGGCACCGTCACGGTCATCAACCCGCGCGCCGAGTTCACGCCGCGCGCGGCCCTGACAGAGGACGAGCGTGCCGACCTGATGTTCGGGCTTCGCGTCGAGGTGGACGACACCACGGGGGCCGTGAAGCCGGGCCTGCCCGCCACCGTGCGGCTGGTGCCGCTACCGGCGCCATGAGCGCCGAGGCGGTCATCCGCACCGAGCAGCTGCGGCGCACCTTCGGCGAGCGCGTGGCGGTGGATGCGCTGGACCTGGTGGTGCATCGTGGCGAGGTGTTCGGCCTGCTGGGTCCCAACGGGTCCGGCAAGACGACGACCATTCGCATCCTGTGTGGCCTGCTGCAGCCCACCTCGGGCTCGGCGGAGGTGGCAGGCGTGAATGTCGTGCAGCATCCGGAGCTCGTGCGCACGCGGATCGGCTACATGTCGCAACGAATCGGGCTCTACGAGGACATGACGAACCTCGAGAACATGCGCTTCTACGGCGGGCTGTACGGCGTCCGCGGCGCGGCCGGCGCGGCGCGCATCCAGCAGCAACTCGAGGAACTCGACCTCGGCGCGCGCGCCACGCAGATGGCCGGCACGCTGAGCGGCGGCTGGAAGCAGCGACTGGCCCTGGCCTGTGCGACGACGCACCGGCCCACCCTGCTCTTCCTCGACGAGCCCACGGCCGGCGTCGATCCGGCAGCGCGCCAGCAGTTCTGGGATCACATCGGCCGGCTCAGCGCCGAGGGCACCACCATCCTCCTCACGACGCACTACATGGACGAGGCGGAGCGGTGCGAGCGGCTGGTGTTCCTGTCGGGCGGCCGCCTCATCGCGCAGGGCTCGCCGGCGGCGATCACGGCGCAGTTCGGCCAGCCGACGCTCGAGGCCGTGTTCATCGAGCTCCAGCGCGCGGTGGAGGCGGCGGCATGAGCTTCCGTGACCGGATCATCGCGTGGCCGTTCTGGCCCATGCTCCGCAAGGAATTCATCCAGATGCGGCGAGACCGGCTCACGCTCGCGCTCATGGTGGGCGTGCCGGCGATCCAGCTGCTGCTCTTCGGGTTCGCCATCCAGACAGAAGTGAAGAACCTCCCGACCGTGGTGTTCGACGAGTCGCGCACGAGCGAGAGCCGGGCACTCGTGGCGGCGCTCGAGAACACGCACAGCTTCCGCCTGCTGCCGCAGCCCATGGCGAGCCGTGCCGAGGTCGAGCGCACGATCGTCGCCGGGAAGGCGCGGGCCGCGGTGATCATTCCGCCCACCTATGCGCGCGACCTCAAGCGCGGCCGGGGCGCACAGGTGCAGGTGGTGGTGGATGCGTCCGATCCGCTGGCGTCGAGCGGGGCCATCGGCGGCGCGCAGCAGGCGGGCATGGCTCGCGCCCAGGCGCTGTCGCCGGGGCGCGAGGCGCCGATCACGGTCGTGGTGCGCCCGTGGTTCAACCCGACGCTGCGGAGCGCGGTCTACATCGTGCCGGGGATCATCGGGGTGCTGCTCTCGATGACGCTGGTCATCATCATGAGCGTCGGCGTGGTGCGCGAGCGGGAGCGCGGCACGCTGGAGCAACTCATCGTGACGCCCATCACGCGCACCAGCCTGATGCTTGGCAAGGTGGTGCCGTACGTGCTGGTGGGCTACGTGCAGGTCAGCATCATCCTGATCCTCGGACGGCTCGTCTTCGACGTGCCACTCCGCGGCAGCCTGGCGCTGCTCTACGCGGTGGCGCTGCCGTTCATCTTCGCGAGCCTGGCGATCGGGCTCCTGATCTCCACGCTGGTGCGCACGCAGGCGCAGGCGATGCAGGTCGGCTTCCTCTTCCTGCTGCCCAACATCCTGCTCTCGGGCTTCATGTTCCCCCGCGAGGCGATGCCGGAGCCGGCGCGGTGGCTCGGCGCCGCGCTCCCGCTCACCTATTTCCTGGAAGCGCTACGTGGCATCGCGCTCCGCAACGCCGGCGCCTGGGCGGTGTGGCCCCAGGCGGCCGTGCTGGCGGCGTTCGCGCTGGTCTTCATGACGCTGGCGGTGCAGCGGTTCCACAAGACGATGGACTAGAAGCGCGACGACACCGGCTTCACGTCCGCGTCCTTCCACAGTTCGTCGAGCTTCTGTCGCACCGTCGCCGCCTCGGCGCGCTTCCCCTGCGCTGCAAGCGCCAGCGACAGTCCCGTGAGCGACCAGCCATTGTCCGGGAACCGGCGCAGGTCCTCGCGATAGACGCGCTCGGCGTCCTTCGCGCGGCCCGCCTCGAGCAGCGCGCGGCCCAGCGACTGCCGGGTCGGATAGTACCAGGTGGGCGGCTCCATGTAGCCCAGGCTGTCCTCGATGCCCACCGCTCGCTCGAAGGCCGGGATCGCGCGAGCCGCCCGCCCGGCGCTCAGCTCGATCTCCCCCTCCAACGCCGACGACGCCACCCGCAGCGCACGCCGGTTGTCGTCGTCCGGCACCGCGCCCGCGATGGCGCGCACGGTGTCGAGTGCCGCCTTGGCCTCGGGTGCCTGTGCCTTCCGCGCGAACGCCACGCCGCGCGCATACCACGCCAACGCGGTGGCGTAGCGCATCTCGGGATCCGGCAGCGGCTCGGCGAGGATCTCGTCCCATCGGCCGAAGGTGACCAGCGTGGTGAACACGGGCGTCGTCATCCATTGCACCGATGGGAACGCCTTCGCCGCCTCGGGCATCACCGCCTTCGCCGACGAGCGCGCCGCCTCGATGGCCGTCTTCGACTGACCGGACATGGTCGCCGCGAAGCCCAGGAAGTGCAGGTTGTGGGGCACGTAACCCTGCCCGTACGTACCGGCGAGGCTCAGCTTCGCGCCGTCGATCAGCTCGTGATCCGCATGCACGGCATCGTGGTTGGCCTCGATCGCGTCCTGCCAGCGGCCCACGCGGATGTAGATGTGCCCCGGCATGTGCACGAGGTGCCCCGCCCCGGGCATGTCGGCCGCGAGCCGCTCGGCGCAGGCCACCGCCTTCTCCGCATGGAAGGCTTCCACCGCATGGATGTAGAAGTGGCACGCGCCCGGATGGCCCGGGTCCGCGGCCACCACGCCCTCGAGCCGCGACAGGATGGTGGGCGTGTCGGGCCGCGGCGAGCCATCGGTGTTCCAGTAGAACCACGGGCTCAAGTCCATGAGCGACTCGGCGTGCAGCACCTGCGCGTCGGGATCGGACGGGAAGCGTTCGGCGAGTGCCCCCATCGCCTTCGCGTAGGCGGAATCGTGCCGCGCGCGCTCGGCGATCGGCAGCTCGTAGCGGACGGCGAGCGCCTCGATGTAGGCGCGCTCGGCCTCCGTCGCCCCGGCGGCCTTCTGGCGGGCGCGCTCCAGGGCGGAACGGGCCCGCATGGCGTTGGCCGAGTCCATCGGTGCGTTGATGTTGGGACCCAGCGCCATCGCCTCGCCCCAGGCACACATGGCGCACTTCGGGTCGATCCGCTCCGCCTCGTTGAAGGCGCGGATCGCTTCCTCATGGTTGAAGGCGTAGGTGAGGCGCAGGCCCTGGTCGAAGTACCGCTGCGCCTCGGGCGTGGCGGTGACCGCGTGGTGCAGCGTGCCGAGATTGTCGTAGAGCGGAACGGTCGAAGCTGTCGACGCTTCGGGCGCGGGACGCGAGCAGCCCGTTGCGACCATGGCCAGCAACAGCGCGGTTGGGCGGATCACGGAAACCTCCCTGCAATGAAGGACGGCACGCCTCGGCGGGAGGCGTCGCTGACTCCTAAGGCGCAGGATGCGCGGCATTCGGCTCAAAGGGGATGCTCGAAATCGTACACGTCACGGGGACAACCGCTCGAGGCGCCAGACGTCGCCCTGCTTGCGATAGCGCACGCGGTCGTGCAGCCGGCTCTCGCGGCCCTGCCAGAACTCGAGCTCGACGGGCACGATGCGATAGCCGCCCCAATGCTCCGGCAGCGGCACGTCGGCCGCGTCGAAGCGCGCGGCCATCTCGCGCAGCCGTTCCTCGAGCACGCCACGGTCGGCGATGACCGCACTCTGCGTCGATGCCCAGGCACCCAGCCGGCTGCCCGTCGGGCGCGAGCGGAAGTAGGCCTCGGACTCTTCGCGCGACACCTTCCGCACCGCGCCGCTGACGCGCACCTGCCGCTCGAGCTCGGGCCAGTAGAAGACGCCGCAGGCGCGCGGGTTGTCGGCCAGCTCCCGACCCTTGCGGCTGCGATAATCGGTGAAGAACGTGAATCCGCTCGCATCGTAGCCGCGCAGCAGCACCACGCGCGCGGACGGCACGCCGTCGGCGGAGGCGGTGGCGAGCGTCATGGCGTGCGGCTCCTGGAGGTCGGCACGCAGCGCCTGGTCCATCCACTTGCCGAACTCGACCACCGGATCCGGATCGACGTCGTTGACGTCGAGATTCGCGAGCCGGTACTCCCTGCGCAGTTCACCGATCGACATGCCAGAGTCTCCGTGGATGATCCCCTGCACCGTCAGCGGACCAGATGATACTGCGTCTGCCGGCGCCACGCCCACCTTGGCACGCCATCGGCCCCGAGCACCACGTCCTCTTCCTGCGCCGAGCGCACGAGCTGTCCGTCCCACTCCGGCAGGGGCAGCGCGGCCTGCAGCTCGATCGAGAACCAGGTGTCGGGTATCACGCGATGATCGCCGCGGCCCGGGACGCCGTCCTGCCGGTCCCAGAGCCCGATGAGCGGCCCGGCGCCGTGGCCGTGCAGGCCGATGGGGTGCGAGTAGATGCTGCCATCGATGCCCTCGGCGAGCATCGTCGCGCGGGCCGCCGAGAGGATCTCGTTGCCGCTGCGCCCCGAGCGCAGCTCGGCGAGCACGATATCCTGCAGCCGGTTGGATCGGGCGAGCGCCGCCTTGAGGCCCGCCGGCACGTCGGTCTCGCCGGGGCGAAGCACGTAGCCCATGTGCTGGATGTCGGTATTGAGCCCGAGCGCCGTGACGCCGACATCGCAGTGCAGCACGTCGCCGGGGCGGATGACGGGATCGTCGCCCAGATCCTCGGACGTGACGCCCTTGCGCTGCACCGTCACGCTCGGCTGGAACCACGTCCCGAGGCCCAGGTCATTGGTGCGCTGGCGGAACCACCAGACGAGGTCGCTGGTGCGCGTGGTGCCGGGCTCCACCACCTTCGCCGAGAACATGGTGTCGATGAGCGCCCAGTTCAGCTTCACCATGTCGGCGAACACCTCGCCCTCGCCGGGCAGGCGCACGGCGAGGAAATCCACCGCGAGCCGCTCGGCGGGCACGATGCGCCCGCGCCAATCGGATCCGAGGGCCGCGAGCATGGCGTCGCGCTCGCCCGCCGTGAGCCCATCCGCGAACGCGAAGACGCGCGAGGTATTCACCGCGATGCGCCGTGGCTTCCGCTGCTCGACGATCCGGCGCAGGAGCTGCCACTGCTCGTCGCCCCACAGTTCGGCCCGCGCCATCCGGGTGCCGGCCGCGCCGGCGTTCTCGGCGCGCAGCACCGTGAAGACCCCGCCCTGCGACGACCCGCCCAGCGCGAGCCGCTCGATGCCGCGGCCGCCGCCCGGGTCGAAGAACACGTAGATCGTGCGCCGACGCGCGGCGAAGGTGGTGGGCCCGGCGAGCGCCGTGAAGACCGGGTCTTCGGCATACTCGCGCATCGGCATGATCCACATGTCGATGCTGTCACGGCGCATGAGCGGCGCCAGCTGGGTGTCGAGTCGGTCGGCGAGCCACCCCTGCCGTAGATCGGCCTGCTCGCGCAGCGTGCCGAAGGGCCGCGTCTGGGCGGCGAGCGAGGACGGAACGAGAAGCAGGGCGAGGAGGAGGGCCCGACGCATGGCAGGCATGGATGCAAGTTGAGCGACGGACCTGCCGGACACAACGGTCGCGATTGACGGGCCCCGCCGGGGTGCCGTATGCTCACCCATGAACCGCTCCCTCGCCTCGCCCGGCCGCTCGCTCCGCGATGCATGGCGCCGGCTGAGCCCGCTGCCCGGTGGTCGCACGCTCTTCAGCGTCGGTCTCGGGCGCCTCGTACCCTACAGCGGCAGCATCGGGGCGCGCGTGGAAGAGCTCGAGCCGGGATACGCACGCATCCTGCTGCGCGACCATCGCGCGGTGCGCAACCATCTCCGCTCGGTGCACGCCGTCGCGCTGGTGAACGTGCTCGAGCTCGCGAGCGGCCTGGCGATGCTGGCCGGATTACCCGACGAGCTGCGCGCCATCGTGCTGCATCTCGAAGTGGACTTCGTGAAGAAGGCGCGCGGCGTGCTCACGGCCGAGTGCCGCTGCGTGCCGCCGAGCGCCGCGGTTGAGCAGGAGGTATGGCTCGAGCCGGCGGTCGTCGACGCCGGCGGCGCGGTGGTGGCGCGCGGCCGCGTGCAGTGGCTCGTACGGCCGGCGGAGCCGTCGCATGCGTGACACGGCGCTCACGCGGGACGCGGGCATCGCCGTGCCGCTCATCTGCGGCGCGATGTACCCCTGCAGCAATGCGGAGCTGGTGGCGGCCGTGTCGGAGGCGGGCGGCATCGGCATCGTGCAGCCGCTCTCGCTGGTGTACGTCTACGGCGAGGACTTCCGCGCCGGGCTTGGCCGCATCCAGTCGCTCACCACGAAGCCGGTGGGGATGAACGTCATCCTCGAGACATCCTCGAAACTCTA
>JBJMOZ010000357.1:0-5532 GCA_045803465.1 Gemmatimonadales bacterium
CTTCTCGGTCACGTCGATGCTGACGCCCGTGACGTGGGTGGGCGCGCCGCTCGCCCCGCGATGCATCACGGCGCGCGTCTCGATCCAGCGCGTGTCGCCGCAGTCAGGGCGGATCATCCTGGTGGTGAAGGCATAATCCTCGCCGCGTGCCACCGCCTCGGCGACTGCAGCCTCGACACCAGCGCGGTCGTCGGGATGCACGAAGGGCCAGCTCCGGCCGGAACTGCTCCAGGTGCCCCCGAAGACGCTGCGTGCACTTCGCGACATCTGCACCCGGTCGGAGCCGAGATCCCACTCCCACTCCACCACGCGCGCGGTGTCATGCAGCACGTCGAGGCGCGCGCGGGCACGGTCGAGATCCGCCCGCGTGCGCCGGTGGCTGGCTACGGAGCGTCGTGCGATGTCGGACACCGCGATGATCGCGGCCGACGCCAGCGTCAGCGTCAGTAGCGCGAGCAGGTGGCCGCGCTCCTCGATCGGCCACAGCTGGCCGATGGGCGGCACCCACAGATAGTCGATGGCGAGGACCGTCAGGACGAGATGGAGGACGCCGGGGCCCAGGCCGGCGAAGAGCGTGACGACGACAAGGGCCGGGAAGATCGGGGCATAGCGGCCCGGCCCACCCGTCAGCGCCTGGATGCCGACGTTCATCCCGAGGGATACCGCCACCATGAGGACGGCGAAACCCCAGCGTGCTGCAGCGTTCCGCATACCCGCTCACTTCCGTGCCACGAGGCCGATCGCGTCCGACGGCGCTGTCTTGATAGAGTGTCCTGCCTGCAATATAGGCCGACCGAGGGACCGGCAGTGGGGCAGGCTAGCTAGTGATGATGGGCGTGCCCATGGTCGCCATGCGCGTGTTCCTGACCGCGCTGCCGTGTCGACAGCGGCCCGTCGTGGTCGGGCGTGCACTTGCCGGCGATCTCGACCTGGATCGTCGCATGCCCGATGCCGAGGGAGCCCATCGCCTCGTGCGACGCGGCCAGCACGCGGGGATGATCGGTCAGTTCCGGCACCACCACGTGGCCGCTCATCGCGATGACGCCGCTGGTCACGGTCCAGACGTGCAAGTCGTGCACGTCGCAGATTCCCGGCACCGCCCGGAGCCGGCCCTCCACTTCGTCCATCCGGATGTGACGCGGCACCGCCTCGAGCAGCACGTCCACGCTCTCCCGCAGCAGGCGCCAGGCGCTCACGAGGATGAGCAGCGAGAGCAGCACCGACACGATCGGGTCGGCGAGCGTCCAGCCGGTCATGATGACGATGCCCGCGGCCACCAGCGCGCCCACCGAGCCCAGCAGGTCGCCCATGATGTGCAGGTAGGCGCCGCGCGTGTTGAGGTCGTGATGCGCGTCGCCGTGCAGCAGGCGGAGGGCGACGAGGTTCACCATCAGGCCCACCGCCGCGATCGTCGCGAAGAGGCCGCCCTTGATGGGCGCGGGGTTCCCGAGCCGGTGCGCCGCCTCCACCACGATCCACACCGAGAGCGCGAACAGGACGGCGCCGTTCAGGAGCGCGGCAAGGATCTCGAGGCGCAGGTAGCCGTAGGTGCGCCGGTCGTCGGCCGGGCGCTGGGCCAGGCGCTGCGACATCACCGCGAGCCCGAGTGCCGCCACGTCGGTGAGCATGTGTCCCGCGTCCGCCAGCAGCGCCAGCGAGCCGCTCACGAGCCCGCCCACCACCTCGACCACCATGAAGGCGGCCGTGAGCACCAGGACGGTGGTGAGACGCGACGACGGCCTCACATCCGCACCCGGATCGCTTCCGCGTGCCCCGACAACCGCTCCGCTTCCGCCATGGCGATGATGTGCGTCGCATCGTGCGCCAGCCGTGCGGCGCTGTAGCAGATGACGCTCGAGCGCTTCACGAAGTCGTACACGCCCAGCGGGGACGCGTAGCGCGCCGTTCCGCTCGTGGGGAGCACATGGCTCGGGCCCGCGACATAGTCGCCGACGGGCTCGGGCGTCATGTCGCCCAGGAAGATCGCGCCGGCGTGCCGGATGCTGTCCGCGATGCCGCGCGCATCGGCCGCGATGATCTCGAGGTGCTCCGGCGCGCGGCGATTGGCCACTTCGATGGCGTGGGCCATGTCGGGCACGACGATCACCAACCCGGTGCGCTCGAGCGAGGCGCGCGCGATGGCAGCCCGCGGCGCGGTGGCGAGCGCCGCCTCGAGCGCCGCCGGCAGTGCATCGGCGAGCGCCGCCGACGTGGTGACGCACCACGAAGTGGCGTCCTCGTCGTGCTCCGCCTGCGCGATGAGGTCGCAGGCGACGCGTGCCGGGTCTGCCGACGCGTCGGCGATCACGAGCAGTTCGGTGGGACCGGCGATCATGTCGATGCCCACCTGCCCCACCACCTGCCGCTTGGCCTCCGCGACCCACTTGTTGCCGGGGCCCACGATCTTGTCGACCCGCGGGATGGTGGCGGTGCCGTACGCGAGCGCGGCCACCGCTTGCGCCCCACCCACCTGGAAGATGCGGCTGACGCCGGCCAGCAGGCAGGCGGCCAGCACGGCATCGGTGGCGCCGGCCGGCGGCACCACCGCGATGATCTCCCGCACTCCCGCCACCACCGCCGGCACGGCGTTCATGATCACCGACGAGGGGTAGGCCGCCTTTCCGCCCGGCACGTAGAGGCCCACCCGGTCGAGCGGAGTGACGCGCATGCCGAGGATGGTGCCGTCGTCCTCGGTGAGGATGAAGCCGGGGTCGCGCTGCCGCTCGTGATATCGCGTAACCCGTTCCACTGCGAGGCGGAGTCCCGCCGCAACGGCAGGGTCGAGCCGGGTCAGGGCGGCTTCCCACTCGACCCGGGGCAGCTCCCAGCGAGTCGGTGGCAGGTCCACGCCGTCGAATCGGAGGGTGAAGGCCCGGACGGCACCATCGCCCTCCACTGCCACCCGGCTCAGGATGCCGGCGACCCCCTCACGCGTGGCCGCGTCGGCCGAATCGATGCGCGGAAGGAAGGGATCGAGCGCCGCAACGGGCGGGATGTCCAGACGGCGGATGACAGGCATAAATGGCGATAGCACCGGTGACACATTAGAGTAACGCGCATGGAACCAGACCGACCATCGGCCTTGGTGGGGCTGGCCGCCGTGCTGCTGCTCGTGCTGGCGAACGCATTCTTCGTCGCCGCCGAGTTCGCACTGGTCGGCGCCCGAAAGACCCGGCTCGATGAAATGGCACGCAGCGGTGACGGCAAAGCTAGGCTCGCCCGCCGCGCCGTTCAATCGCTCGATCGCTACATCTCGGCCACCCAGCTCGGCATCACGCTGGCGTCGCTCGGGCTGGGCTGGATCGGCGAGCCAACCCTGGCCGGCCTCGTTCAGGGCGGGTTCACGTGGCTGCCGACCCGGCTCGCCACGTTCGGCACGCACGCCACGGCCGTGGCCATCGCGTTCACCATCATCACCGTCCTGCACATCGTGCTGGGCGAGCTGGTGCCGAAGGCGCTGGCGCTCCTGCATCCCGAGGAGGTCAGTCGCTGGGTCGCGGCTCCCATGATGGCGTTCGGCTGGGTGATGGCGATCCCCATCAACCTGCTCAACGGCATCTCCAACGCGGTGCTGCGGCTTATTCGTGTGCCCCGCCCCTCCGAGCACGACCGGCTGCACTCGCCCGAGGAGATCCGGATGCTCGTGGAGCAGAGCCAGGAGGCCGGCTCACTCGAGCAGCAGGACGCACGACTGCTCGAGGGCGTCTTCGAGTTCACCGAGAAGACGGCGGAAGAAGTCATGACGCCGCGCACCGACATGGAGGCGCTCGAGGCGGAGCTCGACATGCGCGGCGCGGCCGACCGCGTCGCCGAGGCGCGGCGGTCGCGGTACCCGGTCTACACCGAGAGCCTCGACGAGATCGTCGGCGTGGTGCACGCGAAGGACATCCTCAGTGCGCTGCGCGCCGAGCCCGGCACGCCGCTCCGCAGCATCATGCGGCCGCCGCTGTTCGTGCCCGGCACGCGCGAGGTCGAGGACGTGCTGGCCGACATGAAGCGGCTCAAGGTGCACCTGGCGGTGGTGCTCGACGAGTACGGCGGCACGGCGGGCCTCGTGACGATGGAAGACCTGCTGGAGGAGATCGTGGGCCCGATCTTCGACGAGTACGACCGCCCCGAGCGTGTCCAGGCGGAGCCGAGCGGTGCGCTGATCGATGGCGCCACGCCGATCAGCGAGTTCAACGCCGAGCATGACGCGGCGCTCGACGACACCGACTACACCACCATCGGCGGCCTCGTCTTCGGCCAGCTCGGCCGCCTCCCGCGTCCGGGCGACGTGGTGCAGCTTGGCGACGTGCGTTTCGAGGTGGTGACGATGGCGGGACGACGGGTGGACCGGGTGCGGCTGCTGGAGGCGGAGCGAACGCAGCTCCCCGAGAGCTGACCCCCTATGTCCCCATCACACATTGCCCTCGTCCCTCCCGGTGCCGTCGATCTCCTCGGTGACGCCGCCCGGCGCCGGCGTGCGCTGCAGCGCGCCACGCTCGCCGTGCTCGAGGCCGGCGGGTTCGAGGAGCTGATCCCGCCGACGTTCGAGTACGAGGAGATCTTCGTGCGCGCGGGTGGGCCCGAGGTCGTGGAGCGGCTCATCCGGTTTCTCGATCTCGACGGACGGAGCCTCGCGCTCCGCTACGACTTCACCGCCAGCATCGCGCGCGTAGCGGCGACGGCGTTCGCGTCGCGCACGCCGCCGCTGCGGCTGTGCTATTCGGGCAAGGTGTTCCGCCAGGAACCCGACCGCGGGGCGCGGCCGCGCGAGATCCTGCAGGTCGGTGCCGAGCTGATGGGCGTCACGGGCATCGCGAGCGACGTCGAGTTGCTGCGGCTCACGCTGCGCCTCGCGGAGGCGGCCGGCCTCACCGACTTCCAGGTCAACGTGGGCCACGTGGGCGCACTCGCCCCGGCGCTCGCGGAGGTTGCCGAGGACCTCCGTCCCGACGTGCGCCGCTGGATCGACCGGAAGGACCGCGGCAGCCTCTCGCGTGCACTCGAGGGCGCGAACGGCGCGGTGAAGACGCTGCTTTCCCTTCCGTTCGTGATGGGTCGCCGCGCGGCACTCGAAGAAGCGTGTCGCGTGGCGCCGGCCGGGGCGGGCGGCGCACTCGATCACCTGCTCGCGCTCGATGCCGCGCTCACGCCCGCCGAGCGGGCGCACGTCGTGTACGACCTGGGCGAGGTGCGCGGGCTCGAGTACTACACGGGCATCCAGTTCGAGGTCTTCGTTGCGGGCGCGGGCCGCGCCGTGGGCGCCGGGGGCCGCTACGACGACCTCATGGGCCGCTTCGGCCGCCCGATGCCCGCCGTAGGCGTGGCGCTCGACCTCGACGCCATCGCGGAGCGCACCACGTGAGCACGCTGCGCATCGCGCTCGCCAAGGGGCGCATGTTCGACCTGGCGCTCGAGCGGTTCACCAGGGCGGGCATCACCCTCGCGGGCGATGCGGGACGGAAGCTCCTCATCCCGTCGTCCGATCCCGCGATCGAGTTTCTCGCGGTGAAGCCCGGCGATGTGCCCATCTACGTCGAGTCCGGC
>JBJMOZ010000359.1:0-10571 GCA_045803465.1 Gemmatimonadales bacterium
ACGTGCCATTGCTTCGGGATTTGTTCGGTTTTACTATGTGAGAAGTTCCTGACGCGGAGGGCCTCGCATGCATCGCTCTACCTTGGCTGCCCCAACGCCGCGGGAGCCGAACCCGCCCGCATCTTCCCGCCTCAAGGTCTGTCCGGAGTGCGCCGCCCCGCTCGTGCCCGCAGCCGGCTGCTTCAGTTGCCGCCACTGCGGCTGGGGACAGTGTGGCTGAGCCATCCGGCCAGTTGCCGCTGGTCGACTTCGAGCCGCCGCCCCCGGCCCGCACGCTCGAGGTGCTCGACGAGCGGAGCCGCGGCACCCGGTTCCTGAGCATTGCGCCACGCGCGGCGATCAACTCCCCGAAGACGACCGGCATGGGCTTCTGGTCGCTCAATCCATATGTCGGCTGCGAGTTCGCCTGCTCGTACTGCTACGCCCGCGACACCCATCGTCACGCCGTCGAGCGCGCCCGCCGCGCGGGCGCACTCCCCGCCGATCCTGCGCTCGGCGAGATGGAGCCCTGGCAGGCATTCGAGCGCCGCATCCTGGTCAAGCGCGACATCGCGAGCCTGCTCGCGCGCACGCTCGATCGCCATGGGCTTGGCGATGCCACGCTCGTCATCGGCACCGCAACCGATCCCTACCAACCGGCGGAGCGGCAGTTCGGCATTACGCGGTCGGTGCTCGAGGTGCTCGGGCGCCGGCGCGGCCTGCGCATCGGCATCACCACCAAGTCGCCGCTCGTGGTCCGGGATCTCGACCTGCTCGGCGTCATCGCGAAGCGGCATGCGCTGACGATCAACGTCTCCCTGGCCACGACCGACGCAGCGCTCGCACGACGCCTCGAGCCACGCTCCCCCGCTCCGCATGCGCGCCTCAGGGCGCTGGCGCGCTTGCGCGCCGAGGGCATCGATGCCGGACTGCTGGTGGCGCCCATCGTGCCGCTGCTCACGGACGGTCGTGCGGCGCTCCGCGCACTGTTCGTGGCGGCGAGCGCGGCGGGTGCCCGTTTCGTGGTCGGGCATGCGCTCCGTCTTGGGCCGGCCGCGCGCAACCGGTTCCTGCCGCACCTCGTGCAGGAGTTTCCCGACCTGGCCGAACGCTACCGCGCGCACTTCGGCGCCAATACGTCGGCGACGCGGGCCTATCGCAACGCGCTGTCACGGCGCCTGCGTCGGCTACGCGAGGAGTTCGGTTTCACGCGCGACGACGACATGAAGGGAGTGTCCGATATCCCGCCTTCGCCGACCGTGGAGCAGTTGCCGCTCTTCTGATCATGAATCGGCGCCTGATCGGCGGGCTCACCGTCAGAACCTTGGACACCGGAGACTGGTATCATTCCTGACCTCTGATCGTATGGATATCAATGGATCGATTTCTGCTCACTTCGTGTCTCCTTCTGGCCTGCGTCGCCTGCTCTGACAGCAACGTTGTCGACGATGGCGACGGTGGCGACCCGCCTCCCGTGCCGGAACTCGCCCTGCAGCCGGTGGCCACGGGGCTCGATTTCCCACTCTTCCTGACCACCCCTTCGGGCGACGATCGCCTGTTCGTCGTCGAGCGCTACGGTCGCATCCGCATCATCCGGGACGGTCAGCTGCGCACCGAGCCGTTCCTCGACGTGAGCTCGCTCATCTCCACGCAAGGCGAGCAGGGATTGATGGGACTCGCCTTCGACCCGGACTATGCCGGCAACGGGCGCTTCCTCATCAGCTACTCGAACGTCGAGGGCGATCTCATCGTCGCCTCCTATCGCGTCTCCGCCGATCCCGACGCGGCCGATCCGTCGAGCGGCGAGGTGCGACTGCGTGTCACGCATCCCAAGAACACGCACTACAGCGGCATGCTCGTCTTCGGGCCTGAGGGACACCTCTACGTCGGCGTCGGTGATGGTGGTGCGCCCGGCGACTTCTCCGCCACGGGTCAGGACCGCAGCGATCTGCTCGGCTCGATCCTGCGGATCGACGTGTCGGACGCCGCCGGCTACCAGGTGCCGGCCGACAATCCGTACGTCGACAGCTCGGGCGTGCGCCCGGAGATCTGGAGCTATGGCGTGCGGAACCCGTGGCGGTTCAGCTTCGATCGCACCACCCGCGACCTCTACATCGGCGACGTGGGCGAGGACAGTCGCGAGGAGCTCGACGTCGCAAGCGCGGCCAATGGCGGCGGCAAGGGTCTCAACTTCGGCTGGAGCGTCTCGGAGGGGCTCGAGTGTGTGCAGGATGGCTGCAACCGCGGTGGCTTCACCGATCCCGTGCTCGACTATTCGCACGAGGATGGCTGCTCGATCACCGGCGGCTACGTCTATCGCGGCTCGGCGCTGGAGGCACTCGCGGGCACGTACTTCTACTCGGATTTCTGCGGCGGGTGGGTGCGGAGTGTCCATGTCGTGAACGGCCAGGTCACGCAGGAGACGCTCTGGCCGACCCTCGACACGGGCGCCAGCGTCACGAGCTTCGGCGAGGACGCCCAGGGCGAGCTCTACGTGCTCACCTCGGACGGCACCGTGTCGCGCATCGTCGAGGCTACCAGCGCAGCACGAGCTTTCCGAACGTCTCGTTCCGCTCCATGAGCCGATGGGCGGTTTGGATCTCGGTCATCGGCAGCACCTGATCCACCACCGGCACGAGCGCCGGCGCGGCCCCATCCGCGCCCGGCGCGAACGCCGGTATCACCCGCGCCACGAATTCCGCCACCAGCGGCACCCGCTCGGCGAGCGAGCGCGAGCGCATCACCGTGCCCACGAGCTCGAGCCGGTGACGCAGCACGAGACTCAGGTCGGCGTCGGTGCGCGAGCCGAGCAGGAATCCCAGCATCACGAGGCGTCCTCGCGGACGCAGCACGGCGAGGTTGTCGCTCAGCGCAGGACCGCCCAGCACGTCGATGACGGCGTGCACCGGCTCCCGCAGCTGCTCGCGGAACCCGCTACGCGACGTGTCGATGGCCTCCTCGAGTCCCAGCGCCGCGAGTCGCGCGAGCTTAGCGGCGCTTCGCGAAGTGCCCACGGCATGCACGCCGAGCATGCGGCAGAGCTGAACCGCCGCCGTCCCGACACCGCTCGCCGCCGCATGCAGCAGCACCCGCTCACCGCGCACGAGCCGCGCGCGATGCTCCAGCGCGTCGAAGGCGGTCAGGAACGCCTCGGGAATCGCGGCCGCCTCGATGAGCTCGAGATCCGCCGGCACGGGCATCGCCTCCGCCTCGTGCACCACCACGGCCTCCGCCATGCCGCCGCCGCCCACGAGGCCCATGACGCGGTCGCCGACCGTCCAGCTCATCACGCCCTCGCCAATGGCCTCGACGGTGCCCGCATACTCGAGTCCCGGCATCTCGGCCGGCCAGCCGGCCGGTGCGGGATAGGCGCCGCGGCGCTGCAGGAGGTCGGCGCGGTTGAGCGCGGAGGCGACCACCCGCACTCGTATCTGCCCTGGACCCGGCTCCGGCAAGGGCACATCGCGGATTTCGATCACGTCGACATCGCCCGCGCCGGCATTCCAGACGGCCCGCATGGTCGTCATGTCACGCTCCCGTGGTATAACGCTGCAGAGGCGCCGCACCAACCGTAGTCGTGTATCGTTGAGATGTCATCGTTCTTTCGATTCGAGCCACCGATGCCGCGGATTCGGACACTCCTGACCACCATCGCACTCCTCGCTGCCTGCTCGTCGGGTGGCGGGGGCGATCCCACGCCTGACCCCGATCCCACCCCGGAGCCACCGTCGAATCCGCCCCCGGAGCCACCGTCGAATCCGCCGCCGAGTCCCCCGCCATCGGCCGAGGTCACGCTGGCGCTGCGGTCGGTGGCCAGCGGCCTCTCCAGTCCTTTGCTTCTCACCACGCCCTCGGGCGACGCCCGGCTCTTCATCGTGGAGAAGGGCGGACTCATCCGCATCGTGAAAGACGGGTCCCTGCTGTCCACGCCGTTCCTTGACGTGTCCGCGCTGGTGTCGAACGGAAACGAACAGGGTCTCCTGGGGCTCGCCTTCGACCCGCAGTATGCCGGCAACGGACGCTTCTTCGTCGACTACACCGACACGGATGGCAATACCGTGGTGGCGTCGTACCGCGTGTCGTCCAATCCGGACATCGCCGATCCGGCAAGCGCGGAAGTGCGCCTGCGCGTGGACCAGCCCTACCCCAATCACAACGGCGGCCACCTGTTGTTCGGGCCGGACGGCTTCCTTTATATCGGCCTGGGCGATGGCGGCGCGGCGGGCGACCCGCAGGAACACGGCCAGGATCCCCGCGACCTGCTCGGTTCGATGCTTCGCATCGACGTGAGCGGTGCCAGCGGCTACACGAGTCCTGGCTCCAATCCACACGCCGAGAACGCGGCGTGGGCGCCCGAGGTGTGGAACATCGGGCTCCGCAATCCGTGGCGGTTCAGCTTCGACCGTGCCACCGGCGACTTGTACATCGCAGACGTGGGTCAGGGCGATCGGGAGGAGATCAACGTCTCGCCCGCCTCGAGTGGCGCTGGACGCGGCCAGAACTTCGGTTGGCCCATCACCGAGGGCTCGGCCTGCTACGGCGCCTCGTCCTGCGACCGTACCGGCCTCGTCGAGCCGGTGCTCGACTACACCCACGCGGACGGCTGCTCGGTGACGGGTGGCATCGTGTACCGTGGGACCGCCATCCCGGCGCTGGCCGGCACGTACTTCTACGGCGACTACTGCTCCAATTGGGTGCGCAGCTTCCGCTTCGCGGGCGGCCAGGCCACGGATCGCCGCGACTGGCCCGGCCTCTCGCCGGGCAGCGGCGTGCTCAGCTTCGGCGAGGACGCCGCCGGTGAGTTGTACATCCTGAGCGCCAACGGCGGCGTGTACCGCATCGTGGCGCAGTGATGGGAAGGAAGCACGCATGACGGACGAGAGGCTGCCCGACCGCGACGAGCTCGAACGCCTTGCCGCGCTCGTGCCGTCGTCGATCCGGTTCGGTACCTCGTCGTGGACCTACCCGGGCTGGAGGGGCTTCGTCTACAATCGGGAGTACAAGGGCCGCGCCACGGCGGCGCCGATGCTGGGCGAATACGCGCGGTTCCCGCTCTTCCGTACCGTCGGCATCGACTCGACCTTCTACGCGCCGCCCAGCGACGCGACGCTGCAGGCCTATGCCGAGCACCTGCCGCCCGGCTTCCCCTGCGCCAGCAAGGTGTGGCAGGAAATCACGATCCACACCTGGACCAAGGTGCAGGACAAGGCGAAGGCAAATCAGGAGAACCCGCATTTCCTCGACGCGGGGCTCTTCCTCGAGGCGATCTACGAGCCCTACCGTCGGCACTTCGCCGACCACATGGGGCCGTTCATGTTCGAGTTCCAGGCCATCCCGTCGGGGCCGCGCGGCCTCACGCCCGAGCAGTTCGCGGAGCGCCTCGACCGATTCTTCGGCCAGCTGCCATCCGGTGGTCCGTGGGCGGTGGAGATCCGCAATCCCGAGTTCCTCACGCCGACGTACTTCGCTGTGCTCAGGGAGCACGGCGTGTCGCACGTGTTCAATTCGTGGACGCGGATGCCGTCGATCGGTGAGCAGCTGGCGCTGCAGGATTGCGTGGGCGGCTCCGCACTCATCGCGCGGGCGCTCCTCAAGCCCGGGCGAACGTACAACGAGGCGGTGGACGCGTTCGCGCCCTACGACCGGATCCAGGAGCCGCTGCCCGGGCTGCGCGCGGACCTGGTGAACCTCATTCGCACCGCGCTCGCGCTCCGACTCCCGGCGCACGTCATCGTGAACAACCGCGCCGAGGGCAGTGCTCCGCTCACCATCGTGGCGGTGGCAAAGCTGTTGATCCAGCAGATGCGCGGCGGCGACTAGTCGCCGCGTGGGTCAGCCCCGCTCCCGACCCGGCAGCCGCAGTCGGAAGCTCCAACGCCGTTCCTCGCCCGGCGCCAGTGGTGGCGGCACCACGCCGAGCGCCAGCGCCTCCGAGAGCACGTCCGCCGCTCCGAGACACGGCTCGATGGCCATGCGATGCACCAGCGTGCCGTCGGCGCTCGTCTTCATGCCGCTTTCGATCCAGATGCCGAGATGCGCCACGTCGCCACCGATCTCGAGCTCGAGCCGCTCGCCCTTGACCGGCTCCGTCACCACCAGGCGCCGCTCGGCGGGCACATCGCCGAAGAGCTTCACCGCCCAGCGTCCGCCCTCCGGCATCGTGAAGCGTCCGCTCGCGTCGGCCACGCCGCCGTTCCACGCCAGCACGTCATTCGCCGCCGGCACGTCGTTGCCGAGCGCGTGGTTCACGCGCACCTGCCGGAGCCCGGGAATGTCCACCAGCGTGCCCGGCGGCGTGTTGAACATCGGGTGCGAGCTCCACACCCATGGCAGCTCGACGTCGGAGTCGTTGCGGAGCGCGTAGGCCGCGTGCGCCACCGGCTCGTCACGCAGAAGGGTGATGTCGCGACGCAGTTCGAAGGGCCGACTGGTGCTTCGCACGACGCCGTGCAGCGTCGTGCCCGCGTCATGCTCCGTGACCACCATGTCCCACGGCTGGCTCCACACCTCGCCATGGTCGGGAAGATCGCGCCACCCCGGGGCGCCGCCCGGCGCCACGTTCGGGAAGCACTCGTCCCAGCCGCCGTTGTCGCCGAGTTCGAGATAGGAAGCGTCGGGCCGGACGGCCCGGAAGGGAATGACGTCGCTGCGCCAGAACCATTCGCGCCCGTCGAGCCGGCGGAGGTGGGAGACCTTGCCGCCCAACGCCGGGATCGTCACCAGCTCGAGCTCTCCTGAGCGCAACGCGATGCCGGTGAGGCCGGACACCGTGACCGAACGGTACGTCACGTCAGCCCCGCGCGGCCGCCTCGAGCTCGGCGCCGAGACCCAGGCTCTCGCACACCCGCGCGATGGTCTCGCCGATCTTGTTGTTCGGCGTCGAGGCGCCGGCGGTGAGCCCGATGCGGGTGGCACCGTTGAGCCACTCCGCCGTCGTCTCCTCGTGCTTGCTGCGCGATGGCTGATGACGCACGGTACCCGCAACCGGATCGATGCAGTCCGCGTCCTCGATGTGGAAGCCGCGCATCCCGCGCGACTGCACCAGCGTCGCGAGCTGGCAGGTGTTGCTGGAGTTGTAGCCGCCCACGATCACCATCAGGTCGAGCGGCTCCTCGAGCAGCGCGCGCACGGCGTCCTGCCGGTCCTGCGTTGCCGAGCAGATGGTGTCGAACGAGCGGAAGTGCTGCGCGAGCGTCTCGGCCCCGTACCGGCGCTCCATGCTCTTGCGCAGCTCGGCCGCGATCGCCAGCGACTCGCCCGACAGCATCGTGGTCTGGTTCGCCACGCCCACGCGCGCGAGGTCCCGGCCGAAGTCGAAGCCCGGCGAGTAGCGGTGCTCGAACCGCGCCTTGAGCGCCTCGGCGTCGCCACCCTGCTCGATGAAGTCGCAGAGCAGCCGTGCCTCGTCCATGTTCAGCACCACGAGGTAGCTCCCGCCCGGATGGCGCGTCACCTGGCTCGCGGTGGCACGGGTCTCCTCGTGATAGTGCTTGCCGTGGATGACCGCGGTGAAGCCGTCCTTCGCGTAGCTCTCCACCCGTTTCCACACGTTGAGCACGGAGCCGCAGGTGGTGTCCACCAGCACGCAGCCGATGGCGCGCAACCGGTCGAAGTCCCGCATCGTCACGCCGAACGCGGGGAGGATCACCACGTCACTGGGCGTCACCACGCTGAAATCGAACTCGCCGTCCTCGTCGGCCAGCAGGAATCGAATGCCCATCTCCTCGAGCTTCCGATTCACGTGCGGGTTGTGGATGATCTCGCCGACGAGGTAGAGCTGGCGCTCGGGAAACTTCAGGCGCGTTTCGTACGCGTAGTCCACCGCGCGATCCACGCCATAGCAGAAGCCGAACTCCCGGGCGAGCCGGAACGTCACGGGGCCAACTTCGAGCGTGTACTCGCGCGCGCGCAACAGGTCCACGATGGCGCTCGCGTAGTCCGAGGCGAGCTGGCCGCCGATGGCGTCCTTGAGGCCGAATCCCTTGCGGAAATAGGTCAGTTCCATGGCCTCAAGGTACACCGGTATCCGGGGCCTGGCCCACTCCCGCGAGGGCACAACCGGGGTCTCCCGTCGTCACCATCACGTCCTCCAGCCGGCCCCGCAGCACCGGCGCGTCCGACTCGCTGTCGGGTGGCGCGAGGGTGCCCTCGAACCGGCCCGCGAGCGTCGGCACGGTCCGCGTGAGCGACAGCGATCCGCTGCCGCTCTTCATCGCCATCACGGCGCGATCATCCGACCAGCGCACCGCGATGGTGGCGCGGCGTGCCGGCACGAGCGTGGAATCGGTGATGACGGAATCGGTTCTGCTGGAGTCCGCGCGGGCGGAGCCGGCGGTCCTCGTCGTGTCGGCACCAGTGGTGGCAACGAGCGGGATGTCGTTCGCCGGTTCGAGCGCCGGCAGGTGCACGAGCAACGCTGCGCCGGTGTCGCCACGTGCGGCGAAGAGCGTCAACTGATGCTCGGCCTCGCACCAGCCCGCCTCGACCCGGCCACTCCAGCTCGCCGAGCCGATCGCGCTGTCGCTCGACGTCCACTCGAGACTCAGTTGGCCAGGGACACGGTTCGGGCGCTCGCCGCACGCCGTGAGTGCCATCAGCGCGACCGCGACGCGCACCGCCCTCAGCGGAACGCCTGCACGATCACGTCGAGCCGGTACGCCGAGCTCGATGGCGCGAACTGGTGGCTCAGGTCGACGCGGATCAGGCCCGAGCGAAGCAGGCTGCTGTAGATCGAAAGCCCCACGCCCCCTCCCACCAGCGGCTGCTGCGTATCGAAGTCATCGATCGCGCCGGCCCAGCCGGCGTCGGCGAAGAAGACCGGACGGAAGGTACCGCCCCATGGCGTCACATCCACCATCGCCGACCAGAACGTCTGACCTCGAAGCGAGCCGTAGCTGGCGGCGCGGATGCTGTGCTGGCCGCCGGCGCGGAATGCCATCTGGGGCAGCGGGTCGTTGGTCGTGACACCCGCCTTGAGCCGCACGAGCGCCCCGCGCTCCCCGCCGAGGAAGTGCCGTAGGTCGCCGAAGAGCCGTCCGGTGGTGGTGCCGTCGCCGCTGAGCCCGTCCGCCGTCACCGACCAGCGCCAGGCCTCACCACCCAGCAGTGTCGCGCCATACCCGACGAAGGTGCCGCCGCTGACGGAGGGGTTCGCATCGAAGTCGCCATCGCCGCCGAGCAAGTCGTTGAGACCAGAGCCCGCCTGCGTGGCTACGCTGCGCTGTGCTTCCACACGGCCGTGCAGGCGCAGTTCGGAGCGCAGGCCCACGGGCAGCGTGAGCGTCCCATTGCCGCCGCGCGCCTCGAGGTAATCGGCATTGTCGTGCGTGGTGAAGACCGCGTTGACGGTATTCGGGAACGTGCGCCCCGGCGAAAACGGGTCCACGTCCACGATGTCGCGGTATGCAGCGACTCCGAGCCTCCAGTCGGGGCCGTTCCGCACCGCGGCAAGCTTGTAGAGCAGCCGTCCATCGCTCAGGCCGTAGCGCGCGCTGGGATACAGTGTCGTGAATGGAACCGACGTGCGCACACCCACACCGCCGCCGAGCGACCATCCTTGCACCCGGTTGAACCCTACGACATCGGATAGGCGTTCGACGTTGAACCCGACGCGGCTGCGTCCCGTGATCGAGTCCGGCAGCCGCTCCGCCAGCCCGGCGAGCTCGCCCTCGATCTCCTTCCGCTGCGCCACCGTCTCCGGCGATTCGTCGATGGAGAGCGAGTCGCCCCACTCCGCGTACGCGTTGAGGGAGTCCTTCGGCGGACGATGAATCTCGAAACGTCCGCCCGTCCACCAGCCCGCGTAGTCGCGGCTGAAGAGGCTGTCGGGAATTTCGCCCGTGCCGCGACGGCGCGCCTTGCGCAGCGAATCCTGCCGCGCACTCCAGAGTGCCCGCAGGCTGTCCCTCGGCAGGTCGGGCGGCACGTCGAGCGTGAACTGCGGCGTCCTGCCCGTGTTGATCTCGAAGTCGCGGAACGTCGTGACCGCCTCGAAGGGAATCACGAGGTCGCGCACCAGCGGCACGGTGATCCGGCCGGAGATGATCTGCCGGAACGGAAGCCAGTACCGTCCGCCCTGCAGCGCGTACTCCAGATCCACATCCAGCGAGAAGAAGCGGTTGATGTATTTGTTGGCCAGTCGGGCGCCGGTCGAGTCTTCCCGGGTGGGCGCATCGGGCGTCACCCACAGCGAGACACCCGTGTAGCGGAACGCGAAGCGCACCACTTCCGCGCTCGCCGCATCGACCCAGAGCCGGCCGGTCAGCAGCGAGGCACCCTTGCGCCGCGGCGCCACGTCGATTTCGTAGACGGTGATGCGTCGGCCGCCCGGCGCCGATATGACGAGGCTGTCGGTCAGCTCGTAGCGATACCACTCGGGGCCATGGTGCGCGAATGGGTGCAACGGCGCGATGGCGGGGAACTCGTCGCTGAAGATCGACACCGAGTCGCCGAGACTTCGCGGCACGAACCAGGGGCGGTCGAACACGCTATGCAGGCTGAGGTCCTTCGACGCCGAGCGCTCTCGGTAACCTAGGACGTCCACGCGCACGTTGTTCGGGTGCTGCCACTGCACCCGCGCGTCCTGCTCCTCG
>JBJMOZ010000376.1:0-3694 GCA_045803465.1 Gemmatimonadales bacterium
AGCGACACGCTGAATACCATCGCTCCGGACACCGGCGCTCCGGCAACGCGCGCCGTCGGCACGCCCTGACGCGACTGCTCGGGACGATGGGTCGCGTCAAGCCGGCGGTACGCCTCGCACGCTCACCTCGGTGCCCTTCCCCGGCTCGCTCGTGATCGCGATGCGCGCCCCCCAGCTCTCCACCAGTCGTCGTACGATCGAAAGCCCGAGTCCCGAGCCGCTCGTCGTAGTGGAGAACTGCGGCTCGAACACCCGCGGCAACGATTCGGGGGGAATACCGGATCCGTCGTCCCGGACCGAGAACCCGTCGGCGCATGTGTGGACCTCGATGTCGCGCGCACCCGCGTTGCGCGCGTTCTCGAGCAGGTTCACGAGCACCTCCTTGACCTCGTCCCGCCGCGCCCGCACGAGGGCCGGCATCACCCCCGCGATCCGCACCGCCGCCCCCTCGCTCGCCAGCGCGTAGAGCTGGCCCACCTCGCGTGCCACCGCTGCGAGATCCACGCGCTCGAGCGGAGCGCTCGCGTCGGATGGAGCGCCGAAGCGGCTGAAGGCGCGCGCCACCGTGTCGAGCCGATCGATCTCGCCGAGAATGCGCGCCGTCGTCTGTTCCAGCGTCTCGCCGTAGTCACCGCGGCGGTCGCGCCAGGTGCGCTGCAGGTGCTGGATGCCGAGCCGCATGGGCGTGAGCGGGTTCTTGATCTCGTGGGCCACCTGTCGCGCCATCTCGCCCCACGCCAGCACGCGCTCGGCGCGAGACAACTCGGTGATGTCGGTGAGCGCGATCACGATACCCCCGTACTCCCCTCCGATCGACGCGAGCTGGGCCGCCACGCGTCGCTCGCCCGTCGCCACCTCGAGCGACGCCTCGCCGACGGCGTCCACTCGGAGCGCGTCGGCGACCGCGTCGGCGAGCGCGCGCCAGGCGGTGGGCAACCGCGCCTCGAAGGGCATGCCCTCCGCCAGCGGCAGTTGCAGCAATGTCGCGGCCTGGCCATTGGCGAGCAGCACCCTGCCCTGGCCGTCGAGCGCCACGACGCCGGTGGATACGGTGGCGAGCACGCGCTCAGTGCGCCGCCGCGCCGCCTCGAGCGCCTCGCGTCCGGCGCGAAGGTCGGCCTCCACTCGACGAAAGGCACCGAAGACGGGTTCGAACTCGGTGGGATGCGTTGCGTCCTCGTGCACCGGCGGTGACGGTTCTCCGGCGCCGAGCGCCAGCGCGGCGCGACGCAACGAGCCGACGGGCCGCGCGAGTGAGCGCGCCGTGCGCTGCGCCGCGACGATGGCGGCGACGAAGCCGGCGGCCAGCGCAAGGAGCAGCGCGAACGCCAGGTCCTCGCGTGGCCCGCCCGGCAGTTCCGCCCGATGCTGGGGCAGCGCGAGCACGCCGAGCTGCGATGGCGGGCCGGGACGGATGAGTCGGTAGCCCACGCGCTCGGCGAGATCCCGCGCCGGCCCGTCGCGGATGACGTCGAGCCGTCCGCGCAGCGCCAGGCTTCGGAACGCCTGATCGTCCATGAGCGGAGGCAGCACGCCGAGGTCCGCGAGTACCGAGGCACTCGTGCCCGCGAGGCGGCCGCCCCGGTAATAACCAAAGTGTGCATCGACCCGATCGCTCAACGCGCGGAGTGCAGGCGCGATGGAATCCTGCTCGGCCTCGAGCAGGCCACCCGAGGCGTGCATCACGTCGAGGAGCCGGTGGCTCACGAGCGCGTCCGCCGCCCGGCGTGATTCGCTGGCCAGTTGCCCGAAGCCCCAGATCGCGAGCGCCACCGCCGGCACGATGAAGAAGAGCGCCAGCGTCAGCGCGACGTTGCCGCGGAAGGACTGCCGAATGGTGCGAAGGCGCAGTTGCGGCAGCGTATCACCGGCGAGATAGCCCGCGAGGAGCCACAGAAGGCCGAGCAGTGCGGCATCGAGCAGCAGCAGCACCGCGCCTCGCAGCAGCAGCGAGCCCGGTGCGCCGAGCGCGAGCTGCACCGTGACGGCGCGCGTGCTGTCGGCCACCACGAGCGGTCGTCGCGCCTGCACGACCCATCCGTCACGTCGCCAGCGCATGGCCCCATCGAGCTCGGTACCCGCCGTCGGTGGCGCGAGCGCGAGCTGGTAGGCGGACAGCTCCTCTTCGTGCGGCTCGAGCAGCCGGCCCAGACGGCTGGGCGCCACCAGGCGCGTGCCCGGGCCGATCACGGCGACGAGCGTGGCGCTGTCGGCCACCGGCGCGAGCAGCACGTAGTGCAGACCTGGCACCGCCGACACCACCACGACCGTATCCCGGCGCGGCGCATGTGCTACGAGCGACTCGAGCAGGCTGGCGCTCACCTCCAGCGAATCGAGGGCGAGATCGGCGTACCAGCCCCGTTCGGGTGCCCAGAGCGCGAGATGCACCGGATAGCGTTGCGTCGCAAGCAGCGAGCGGCGCCAGAGTGCAAACAGCTCGGCCGCGCCGGTCGGCGCGGGCGCGGCGGCGATGTCGTCGGCGAAGAGCCCCACCAGGCCGCGCGCCACCGGATCATCCACCTCCCCGAGCCGGGCCACCTCGCGCTGGGCGAGCTGCGTGCGTCCTCGGAGCTCGGCGCTCCATGTCAGCAGCGATGCCAGGCTGCCGGCCGCGAGCGCCACGCTCACCACGGCGTGCGCCGACGGGACGGGGAACGCCACCACCATCAGAGCCGGAAGCCACAGGAGGGGAAACCACACCGGCCAGCCGCTCGCCGGATCCCAGACGGCCATGCCCGCGATCGTGGCACCGACCGCCAGCGCCACCCCAAGCCAGGTCCAGCCCACGCCGCGACGCGGCGCACCCTCGCCATGCATCAGCGCCGAGGCCAGCAGCACCAGCGCTGCGCCGGCCAGGAAGAGCGCCACCTGCCAGGACACCCACAGTCCCATCGGCGTCCCGCCGGACGGCGGTGCGATGCCGGTGCTCAGCTCGCCGACGAGGTACGGAGTGGCGACGACGAGGCCCGTGCCCAGCACGACGCGCCACCAGCGACGCGGCAGGCGTCGATGCCAGAGCCAGATCGCGACGAGCAGCAGCAGCACGGCCGTGAGCGCGAGCACACCGGCCGAGCCCGCGAACGGCGCCCCGTTGCCGAAGTAGTAAGTCGCCGGCGAGAAGAGCGACGGAGCGCCCACCAGCGGTCCCACGGGTGCCCGCAGCGGCATCCACAGCAGCAACGGAACGAGCAGCCAGCGCGCCATGCTGTGGTCGGCCGCGACGATGCCTGCAAACAGCACCAGAAAGAGGAGCACGGCGATGGCAGGTCCCCCGCGCGAGAGCACCAGCGCGCGCGCGTCGGCCTGCCCGGGCGGGATCGGCAGCACGCTGAACAGGCATCTGGGACCTGCGGTGGTGGGCTCGCAGTAATCGAAGACATCGGGGCTGTCGGGCGCTGCGTCTGGGCGAAACACGTCGAGCGTCACCTGCGTGCTCGCGCGGAAACGCTCGGCGAGGCTTCCTTCCCGGGCCGGGACCGAGGGATGGGCCCACACCAGCACGCTCGCCACCACCGTGCGACCTCGCACCGAGTGGCGGCGGCTCTCGAGGGTCACGTAGTATTGGCTCCAGCCGGCGGCGATCGAGTCGCCGGCCGGCTGGGGCGCCAGACGGTGGCGACCGGCCCAGGCCCACGGCGTCCCGTCATGTTCGAGGATGGCCACGCCGGCATCGAGACCAGTCCGTCGCAGGACC
>JBJMOZ010000092.1:0-4006 GCA_045803465.1 Gemmatimonadales bacterium
GGAAGCTCGGATGCATGTGCGGCCAGGGACTGTTCTTCGCGCCGCCGCTGCCGGTCGGGGATGTGGCGGCGTGGCTGGACCAGCGGCTGGGGAGGAGCGTGAGCGCGGTCTAGTCCCGCGCGAGGCTTCGCACCCCCGCCACCGGCAGCTTCACCGCCTCGGCCAGCAGGTACTCCAGCTCCAGCCTCGGGTTGTTCGAGATCGGGCTCGTGCGCGTCGGCGACACGTAGGCCGCGATGCCGACGCGCCACGCCTCCACCTTGAGCCGTGCGAGGTGGAACGGGTCGCTCACGAGCAGCAGCGTGTCGAGCCCCTCGCTCCGCGCCCACTCGGCGACGTCGTCCATCGATGCGTGGGTGGAGCGGCCGCGCGGGCGGAGCACGATGCGGCGCGTCGGCACGCCGCGCGCCGCGAGGTAGCGCTTGCCCACCGTCGCCTCGCTCTCGCGGTCGCCGGGGCCGATGCCGCCGGTGAGCACCACGATGGGGGCGAGCTTCAGGCGGTAGAGCTTGAGTGCGTGATCGAGCCGCGACTGCAGCACCGGGGACGGCCGTCCGTTGTACTGCGCCGCGCCGAGCACGACGATGGCATCGGCGGCGCGGCGCTCGTCGCGCTGGGCGGTGAGGAGCACCACGATGAAGGAGGCCACGAACGCCAGCAGCGCGAGGATGAGCGCGCCGGCGATGAGCTTGAAGAGGGTCCTGATGGCGCGCAGGACGGCCAATCAGCGCTCCCGACGCGGGACGCTACAGCTCGTACACATCGCCGAGATCCGGCACGTGCACTTCCTTCACGCCTTCCTCGCGCAGGATGTCGGCCATGGCCCGCAGGCCCGGGGTCTCGCCGTGCACCACGAAGGCGCGGCGGATGGGGCCGCCCAGCTGGCGCACCCAGGCGCGCAGCTCGGCCGCGTCGGCATGCGCCGAATATCCGCCGAGCGTCTCGACCTCGCAGCGCCGGTCCACCAGCTCGCCGTAGATGCGGATCGGCGACTGCCCTTCCTGGATGCGGCGGCCGAGCGTGTGCTCGGCCTGGAAGCCGACGAAGAGGATGCAGTTGCGGTGGTCGCCGGCGTGGTTGGCGATGTGGTGCAGCACCCGGCCCGATTCCACCATGCCGCTGGCGGCGATGATGATGGCGGGGCCGTGCAGCTGGTTGATCTTCTTCGAGTCGACGACGCTGCGCACGTACTTCACCAGCGGGAAGTCGAACAGCGCATGGCCGTCGTCGACGAGGCGCTCGCGCCGGTCGAACACTTCCGGGTGCATGCGGAAGACGGTGGTGGCGTCCACGGCCAGCGGGCTGTCGACGAAGATGGGAATGTCGGGGATCTGCTGCTGCCGCCAGAGCTGGTGCAGCGCATACACCAGCTCCTGCGCACGGCCCACGGCGAACGACGGGATGATGAGCTTGCCGCCCCGCGCCGCCACGCGCGACACGATCTCGCCCAGCTTGTGCTCGGCCTCGTAGACGCTCTCGTGCCGCCGGTCGGCGTAGGTGGACTCGATGATCAGCGTGTCGATCGGTCCCGCCGGCGCGTGCGGGTCGCGAATGATCGGCAGCCCGTTCCGGCCGATGTCGCCCGAGAACACGAGGCGGTGCTGCGGCGACTCGGTGAGGCGCAGGTCGAGCGTGGCGGAGCCCAGGATGTGGCCCGCGTCGCTGTACTCGAGGGTGAGGAACTTCCGCAGGTGCACCGGCCGGTGGTACGGCACGCCGAGCATCAGTTCCTGAGCGGCGACCGCATCGTTCAGCGTGTAGAGCGGCTGGCTGTCGGTTCCCGACTTGCCGCGCCGCTCCAGGAACTCGGCGTCGCGCATCTGGATCATCGCGGCGTCGGGCAGCATGACGGCGCAGAGGTCGCGCGTCGCGGGCGTGCAGTAGATGGGCCCGTGAAACCCCTCGCGCACCAGCAGCGGCAGGCGGCCCGTGTGGTCGATGTGCGCGTGGCTCAGCACGACCATGTCGAGACGGCGCGGGTCGAAGGGTAGTTCGCGGTTCCGCTTCGCGGCCTCCGCGCGGTGGCCCTGGAACAGTCCGGCGTCGAGCAGGATGCGGGCACCGGCGGCCTCGAGCAGGTACATCGAGCCCGTGACCTGCCCGGCGGCGCCGTGGAACGAGAGTTTGATGCTCATGGGCGGCTCACAGGGTGCCGAAGAGGCGGTCGCCCGCGTCGCCGAGACCGGGCAGGATGTACGCGAACTGGTTGAGCTCGCGGTCGAGCGCCGCGACGAACACCGGCACGTCGGGATGCGCGTCGTGCAGGCAGCGCACGCCCTCGGGTGCCGCCACGAGGGCGAGGAATCGGATGCGCGCGGCGCCCGCTTCCTTGAGCGCCGTGCACGCCTTCACGGCGGAGCCGCCCGTGGCGAGCATCGGGTCGAGCACCAGAAAGTCGCTCGCGTCGGCGAGCGATGGCAGCTTGAAGTAGTAGCGGTGCGCGGCGTGGGTCTGCTCGTCGCGCACGAGGCCGATGTGCCCTACGCGCGCCGATGGAATGAGCTGGATGAGTCCGTCCACCATGCCCAGGCCGGCGCGAAGGATCGGCACCAGGATGACCCGCTTCCCCTGCACCTCGGTCCCCGTCATCCGTTCCAGCGGCGTCTCGATCTCCACCGGCGTGGTGGGCAGGTCGCGCGTGACCTCGTAGCCCATGAGCATCGCCAGCTCGCCCACGAGCGCCTTGAAGTCGCGACTGGTGGTGTGCCGGTCGCGCAGCAGCGTCAGCTTGTGCTGGATGAGTGGGTGATCGAGGACGGTGAGGTTGGGGAAGCCGGCGGCGTTGGCCATGCGGGAAAGATGCGCTCCGGACGGCGCCGTGTCACCTGCTGCAGAGGTCAGCGTCTCCATGAATGGACGCGCCGAGGGCTCCAGGGGCGTGATAATCGGAAGAAACCGCCACCCCTTGGTGGCATGGAAGTGGCTAGATTGCCCCGGTTCGACCCATACCGGAGAACCCATGACGTCCGTGCTCTCGATGCTCGTCCTCGGCGCCCTTGCCCGCGGCGAGATCTACGGTGACCTGCGCATCGGCGACAAGTATGTCACCGACACCAAGCTCACCCTCACCTGCGGCGCCGAATCGGCCGACGCCACGACCGACAAGTCGGGCAGCTTCCGCATCACGGTGAAGGGCAGCGGCAAGTGCAAGCTCACCGCCGCCTACCAGAACCAGGCGCCCTCGGTGGACGTGGTGCTCTTCGACCAGCCGGCCCGCTACCGCTTCGTGCTCGAGGCGGGTGCTGACGGCAAGTTCGTCCTCAAGCGCGTCTAGGCGATGGCCGGCGGCGACAAACCCGACCACAAGGACTTCTGGGACAAGCTGCAGATCGTCCTGCAGCCGCTCGGCGGTCTCCTCACGGCGATGGCGGTGGCGATGCTCGGCATCATGGGCTCGAGCGCCATCGACCGCCAGCAGAGCAGCGAAGCGAAGCTGCGGCTCTACTCCGAGCTGATGAGCCGCCGCGAGGAATCCGAGGCGACGCTGCGCAAGGAGATGTTCCAGTCGATCATCGGCAGCTTCTTCGACAACGGGCAGGCGTCGCTCGACGCGCGGCTGCTCAAGATGGAACTGCTCGCGCAGAACTTCCACGAGGCGCTCAACCTCACGCCCCTCTTCCAGCACATGCGCCGGGAGATCGAGCGGGCCGACGTCAGCACCGTGCAGCGACGCGGCTACGAAGACCGTCTGGTGGACCTGGCGCGCGAGGTGACGCGGAAGCAGCTCATCGTGCTCGAGGCCGGCGGGCAGCGGGCCAACTACACGGTGATCTTCTCCGACAGCCTGATCGAGGGCAGCAAGTCGGAGACGCTCGAGGATGCCGTGCTGACGCTCGATGGCATCGAGCGACGGTTCCGCATCACCGTGTTCAAGGTGGACACCGCACTCCGCTCCGCGCGGATGGGCCTCGAGATCGAGACGCCGCAGCAGACCGGCGTCTCGCAGCTCTCGGCGGGCCGGTACGCCGTGGAATTCGACGTCGGCTTCTTCAGCACGCCGATGATC
>JBJMOZ010000112.1:0-7671 GCA_045803465.1 Gemmatimonadales bacterium
AACGTGTTAGGGTCGAGCGGCAAGCTCGGGGCGAAACCCACGGCCCGTCGCGCCCGTTCCGGCATGGACGGACTGCGACGCTCCGGCCGCGCAGGGCATCTTAAAACACGCTATGACAAGGATCGCCGTGATGGAGTCGTACCCGCTCGCCAATGCCGAGTCGGTCGTCGCCCGGGCCCGGTCGGGGGATCCCGCCGCGTTCGAGGCGCTCTATCGCGCATTCGAGTCCCCGGTCTACAACCTCGCCCGGCGCATCTGCCGCACCACCGAGGATGCGGAGGACGTGTTGCAGGAGACGTTCTTCGAGGTGTGCCGGAGCATCGGGCAGTTCCGGGCCGAGGGGAGCCTGTGGGGCTGGATCCGCACCATCACCGCGAGCAAGGCGCTCATGCGCCTGCGCCGCAACAAGTACCGCGACGCCGACGAGCTGCCCGACGAGGTGCCGTCGGCAAAGCGTGAGGACACGGCTCTGCGCATGGATCTCGAGGCCGCGCTGGAACGGCTCGGCGAGACGTCCCGCGCCGTGGTGTGGCTGCACGACGTGGAGGGATACACCCACGACGAGATCGCCGGGATGATGGGCAAGACGGCGAGCTTCTCGAAGTCCCAGCTCGCGCGTGCCCACGTGCGCCTGCGGGGGTGGCTGGGGGAGGAATCGGTCTCATGACGCACCTGACGATGGACCAGCTTCTCGAGCTCGACGAGCCCGGCCTCGAGCCGGGGACGGCGCAGGCCCGAGCTCACCTCACTGCATGCGGCGCATGCCGGGCGGAGTACGAACGGTTGCGGCAGCGCCAGGCGCGGCTGCGCGCGTTGCCGACGCTCCGGCCCGCGCGGGATCGGTGGCCGGTGGTGGCACAGCGCCTGGCGGTGGAACGCCGCCGGCGACTGGTGCAGCGGGCGGCGGTGGCGATCTCGGCCATCGCCGCCTTGCTGCTGCTTGCCGTGTCGCTGCGGCCTGCGGCGCCAGCGCGCGACGCGGAAGCATTAGCCGCCGAGGCGCAGATCGCCGACCTGATGGAGCGCTCGCGAGCGCTCGAGGCGGCCGTCGGCGCGGCGCAGCCCGACCAGCGCGTGGTGGATGGCCGGACGATCGGCGTCGCGACGGATCTCGAGGCGCGCATCGCCGACCTGGATCGGATGCTGGAAGTGCAGGAACTGGACGCGCCGCCAGGCCGCGGCGACATGCAGCGGGTCCAGCTGTGGCGGGAGCGCGTGGGGCTGCTGAACGCGTTGGTGGACGTCCATGTCACCAACGCCCGCAACGTCGGGCTCTGAGCCCGCAAAGGAGCGCACAGATGTTTCGATGGCACGTAATGGCGGTGGCCGGCGGCCTCGTCGTGGGCACGCCCCTCATGGCGCAGGTCACGATGGAGCGCGAGGAGCCCAGGGCCGCCGAGGAGCGGGCCATGGAGATGGTGTGGTCGCGCCGGGCGCGTCTTGGCGTCAAGGTGAATCTCCAGGCGCGCGAGAGCGACTCGGTGGGTGCCTACGTCGAGGCGGTGACGCCTGGTGGCCCGGCCGAGAAGGCGGGACTCAAGTCTGGCGACGTGATCACGAAGCTCGACGGCTCGTCACTGCTCGGCGGCAACCAGCGTGTGCCGGAAGGGCGCTCGTTGCCGGGGACACGGCTCATCGAACTCGCCGCCCGTCTCGCGCCGAACGACACGATCGACGTGCAGTACCGCCGGGGCAAGGACATGCGCACGGCGAAGCTCGTGACGCAGGCCGACGATGACACATACAAGGTGTACGGACCGGAGAACCGCGCGTTTTCCTTCAGGTTCGATGACGACCATCCGCATCCCGAGGGGCTGTATCGCCAGTTCGATCGCATGCGCATCGAGGGCGATCGGGGAGGCCCGATGAAGGTGTGGGTGGGCGGCGCGCTCGCCGATCTCGAGCTTGCTCCCCTCAATCCCGATCTGGGCCAGTACTTCGGCGCCACCGAGGGGGTGCTCGTCATCGACGCCCCGAAGGACTCGCCTCTGGGCCTCAAGGGTGGGGACGTACTGCTCGCCATCGACGGCAGGAAGGCCGCCTCGCCCGGTCAGGCGCATCGCATCCTGCAGAGCTACGATGGCGAGGAGACGGTGAAGCTCGAGGTGCTGCGCAACCGGAAGAAGACCACGGTGACGGGCAAGATGCCGCAGTCGGGGGACTTCATGAAGGAGCGGGTGCCCGGCCCCGGCTCGATGCAGATGCGCCGCATGCCGATGCCGAAGGGGGAGAAGACGCTGTTCGAGTTCGAGTCGCCCGATGAGGTGCAGGTCCTCGAGGTGCGGGAGACCTGAGAGTTGCAGCACCGCAGCATTGAAACGGGGTCCCGGCTTGGCCAGGACCCCGTTTCACTTCCATTCGCCGCGATCGGCTAGGTCAGCGCCGCATCGCGCTCCACCGTGCCCCGGACCTTCCGACCCAGCGCCTCGAACGCCGGGATGTCCAGGCTCTGCAGGCCGTCGCTCACGGCATGCTTCGGGTCGGGGTGCACTTCCACGATCAGGCCGGCAGCCCCCGCCGCGATCGATGCCATGCTGAGCGCCGTCACCAGGCTCGCCACCCCGGCGGCGTGGCTCGGGTCCACGATCACGGGCAGGTGCGACCGCTCCTGCACGAGCGCCACGGCATTGAGGTCGAGCGTGTGCCGCGTGGCGCGCTCGAAGGTGCGGATGCCCCGCTCGCACAGCACGACGTTCGGGTTGCCCTCGGCCAGCACGTACTCCGCGGCCATCAGCCACTCCTCGATGGTGGCGCCGGCGCCGCGCTTGAGCAGCACCGGCACACCGCTCCGCGCCGCGGCGCGCAACAGGCTGAAGTTCTGCATGTTGCGGGCGCCGATCTGCAGCATGTCGGCGAAACGCGCCACCAGCGGCACCTCCTCCCAACTCAGCACCTCGGTCACCACCGGCAGGCCCGTGCGCTCGCGCGCCTCGGCGAGGTAGCGCAAGCCCTTCACGCCGAGGCCCTGGAAATCGTAGGGCGAGGTTCGCGGCTTGAAGGCACCGCCGCGGACCATGTCGCCGCCCGCCGCCGCGACGGCGTCGGCCGTCTCGAGGATCATCTGCCGGCTCTCGACCGAGCAGGGGCCGGCGATGAGCACCGGCGTCGGACCTCCGAACGCGACGTGTCGCACGTGCACGATGCTGCCTTCGGGACGGCGGCGGCGGTCCACGAGCGGGATGTCCGGCTTGCGTACGTGGTGCGCCGGCGTGGGATGCGTCACCTGGAAGCTCGGCACTCCCTCCGTCCACGCCTCGTAGCTGCCGAGGATGATCAGTGTCGCGGCGAGCGCCTCGACCTCCTCGATGGCCTCGGCGACGCGCGGCTCGTGCGCTGCGCCCTCGACGTCCACGTAGAAGCGGTACGTCCACGGCGCCGACGGCTCGGGTCGCGACTGCAGCGCCGTGAGGTTGACGCCGCGCGCGCTGAAGGCGAGCAAGGTGTGCGCGAGCATGCCCGGCCGGTGATCGAGCGAGACGATGAGCGACGTCTTGTACGGCCCCGTGGGCGAAGCGGCGAGCGCGCCGTCGCTCTTCTGGAAGATGAGGAAGCGCGTCTGGTTGGTGGGATCGTCCTCGATGCGCGTGGCCAGCAGGTCGAGGCCATGCGAGGCGGCTGCCGGTTCGGCTGCGATGGCAGCCCAGCTCGTATCACCCTCGGCCGCCACGAGCTCGGCGCTGCCCGCGGTGTCCCATGCGCTCACCAGTTCGACGCCCGGCAGGTGCTCGGACAGCCACTTGCGGCATTGGCCGAGGGCCACGGGATGCGAGAGCACGCGCTTGATGCCGCTCACCGCCGCACCCTTTGGTGCCATGATGCAGTGATGCACCGGGTGCAGCGTCTCATGGGTGAGCTTCAGGTCGCCCGAGCCGAACGATTCGTGCAGCGAGTCGTAGGTCGCGGTCACCGAGCCGATCAGCGAGTTCTCGATCGGGAGGCAGCCCGCGTCGGCACGGCCCTCGCGCACGGCCGCCACGACGTCCTGCACCTCGCGGCATGGCACCACGTCCAACGCGGGCCAGCGCCGGCGGGCCGCGGCCTCGCTGAAGGCCCCATGGGTTCCCTGAATTGCGACGCGCATCTGGTGGCTCCTGAATGTGACAAAACGAAAAACGCCCCACCGCATGCTGCCGGCGAGGCGTCGAGGGTCCGTTCGGGTGTCGCGCTAGCGCACGCTACCTGAACCGGACGCAGCTCGAGCCGCGCCGGCGCCGGTAAAGTAGAACGAGAACGGAGTCTGGGTGCGCATTGGACTATGAGGATCGCTGGCGGAGGCCGGAGTTGTCAAGGTTACGGCACTCGGCTCCGCAGTTCCTCCACCCACGCGGCCTCCTCCGCGTCGCTGGGCGCGCGCCAGTCCCCACGCGGAGAGAGCGAACCGCCCGAGCCCACCTTGGGTCCGTTGGGCATCGCTGAGCGCTTGAACTGGCTGGTGCGGAAGAAGCGCACGAGGAACACCTCAAGCCAGCGCTTGATCGTGGGCAGGTCGTAGGCATGGCGCCGTTCGGGCGGCACGAGATCGGGCCAGCTGCCGCGCGAGGCGTCGCCCCAAGCCTGCAGTGCGAGGTAGGCCACCTTGCTCGGACGGAAGCCGAAGCGGCTCACATAGTAGAGCGTGAAATCCTGCAGCTCGTATGGGCCCACGACGGCTTCGGAGTGCTGCGACGGCTGCGCGGCATCCTGTCCCGGCACGAGCTCGGGCGAGATCGTGGTGCCCAGGATGTCCCGCAGCACCGATGCCGTCTCGGCATTCACCTGCTCGGCGACGATGCACCAGCGGAGCAGGTGCGTGATGAGCGTCTTCGGCACTGACGCATTCACGTTGTAGTGCGACATCTGGTCGCCGACACCGTAAGTGGACCAGCCGAGCGCGATTTCGCTCAGGTCGCCGGTGCCGACCACCAGGCCGCCATGCAGGTTGGCGAGACGGAAGAGGTGCGACGTGCGCTCGCCTGCCTGCACGTTCTCGAACGTGGTGTCGTAGACGTGCTCGCCCCGGGCGTACGGATGCCCGATGTCGGCGAGCATCTGCGCGCAGGAGGGACGGATGTCGATCTCCTCGCCGGTGACGCACAGGGCCCGCATCAGTCGGTTGGCGCTGTCGCGCGTGGCGTCGCTCGTCGCGAAGCCGGGCATCGAGTAGCCGAGGACGTTCTCGCGCGGGAGGCCGAGCTCGTCCATGGCACGCACGGCCACCAGCAGCGCCTGCGTCGAGTCGAGCCCCCCGGAGATGCCGATGACCACCTTCGTGAGCCCCGCGTGCTCGAGCCGCTTCACCAGCCCGTGCACCTGGATGCGGTACACCTCGTGGCAGCGCTCGTCTCGTAGCGCGGGGTCGGAAGGCACGTAGGGGAAGCGCAGCACGTTTCGCCGAAGCGCCCCCGCCTCGCGTGGCACGCGCAACGCGAAGGGCACGCGGCGATAAGACTCCGCCTTCGCGCGATGCTCCGCCGCGCAATCGGCGAAACTGGTGAGCCGCATCCGGTCCTGTCGCAACCGATCGAGGTCGACGTCGGCCGTGACGACCTGTTCCTCGCGCGAGAAGCGCTGCGACTCCGCGAGCAGCTCGCCGTTCTCCCACACCATCGCGTGCCCGTCCCACGCGAGATCGGTGGTGGACTCGCCCGGACCCGGACCGCAGTAGAGATATGCCGCCACGCACGCGCCCGACTGGGCGCTGCAGAGCGTGCGCCGGTACTCGGGCTTGCCGACGGTGACGTTGCTCGCCGACAGGTTCGCGATCACGGTGGCGCCGGCAAGCGCCGCGAAGGTGCTCGGCGGCAGCGGCGCCCAGAGGTCCTCGCAGATCTCGATGCCGAGGATGAAGCCATCCACGTTGGTGGCCTGGAAGAGCAGTGCGGTGCCGAAGGGCACCCGCTCGCCGTTCACCACGGCCTCGCGTGCGAGGGCATCGCGACCGGAGGCGTAGTGGCGCTTCTCGTAGTACTCGCGGTAGTTGGGCAGGAAGCTCTTGGGCACCACGCCGAGGACGCGGCCGTCGTGAATCACCACGGCGCAGTTGTAGAGCTGACCATCGACGCGAAGCGGTGCACCGACCACCAGCACCGGCACGATCTCGCGGCTCGCCGTCGCCAGGCGGCCAATCGCCGACTCGGCCTGGTCGAGCAGCGCGTCCTGCTGGACCAGGTCCTCGACGGTGTACGCGGTGAGGTTGAGCTCGGGGAAGACGGCAATGGCCGCGCCCTGCCGCGACGCGATCTCCGCCAATGCGATGGCGCGCTCCCCATTGAACACCGGATCGGCGACCCGGATCTCCGGGACGCACACCGCGGCGCGCAGGAAGCCGTGGGCGTAGATGTTGTGGAACGACAGGCTCATCGGGCTCCCGAGATGGGCACCGGGCGGTCCCGGCTGGGCGGAAATCTCCCCGCTTGGCGCCTCTGGAGCAACTGCGCCGGAAGAACCCATCTGTAGGCGGACGTTTGCGCAGCCGGGCGTGCGCCGTGGCCTGCGGGGAACGGCGGCTAGGAGAGATGCCGGGCGGGCGCGACGCGGGTCAGGCGCCGTGTCGGCACGAGCGCGCTGGCGAGGGAGACGATGCCCAGCGCCAGCCCCGTCAGGCCGAGCGTCCGCGGCTGCCAGAGCGGGACGCCGCGCAGCGACTCGGCGAAGACCGGGTAGACCACGGTGCCCAGCACCACCAGCGCCACGCCCACGCCCGCGACCGCCACCAGTCCGGCGCGCCAGCCGACGAACCAGAGCACGGCCCTGCGTCGCGCGCCCAGGGCGCGGCGCAGGGCAAGCTCGCCTTCCAGCGATGCAACCCAGCGCCACATCGTGCTCGACAGGCCCGCCGCCGATACCAGCACGAGCACGATTCCGGCGAAGAGCGCCCAACGCCCGAGCCAGCGAGCGGGCGCAATGGCTCCGGCACGGTATGCCGCCTCGGCGCGCGGTGCCGCGGTGCGGGCGCCCGCTGCGGCGGCGAGCCCGGTGATGCGTGCGAGGACCCGCGCCCGCTGCGGCGCGCCGGTCGTGCGCAGGAGCAGTTCGGCGCGCTCCGGCGGTTGCTGCAGCGAGCTCAGGTATACGCGTGGACGCGGCTGGTGCGCCGTGCCGAACGTCGATGGCGTGCCATCGTCCACGACGCCGATGACGGTGTAGGGACGGCCGGGAAATCCGTCCGAGAGAAAGAGCCGCCGACCCACGGGGTCGCCAGGCTGGAAGTGCCGTAGCGCCATCTGCCGGTTGATCACCACCACACGCGCGGCGCCAAGCGTGTCGCGCTGCGCGAAGGTGCGGCCGCTCAGTAGCGGCAGGTGGTTGGCCGCGAACGAGTCGGGGCTGACGGTGTGGTGCACCGCCTCGGTCTGCTCGTACTCGAGGTAGATGCCACTGCGGAGGCACATGCCGCAGTGCGTGGTGACAAAGTCAGCGGTGCCGAGTCCGAGTGGCTGCCCCGCACTCGCGAGGCTGGGCTGCGCCGCGCCCTCGGCGAGCGAAGCCTCGAGCAGCGCCGCGAAGAAGTGACTCCGCGCCGGCGCGTCGAGGGCACTCGCGTCGATGGGAACGAGCACGCCACTCGCATCGGACATCGCGCGAGCACGCTGGGGGGCGCCTCCGCCGACGAGTGCGCTGCCGGCCACCAGCAGCGCGAGGCTCGTCCCGAACTGCACGATGGGCACCCAGAGGTTCACCACGTGCTCATCA
>JBJMOZ010000119.1:0-7268 GCA_045803465.1 Gemmatimonadales bacterium
AAGCTGCAGCTCGAGCTTGCGCGGATGCCAGAGATCGTCCGAATCGACGAAGGCCAGCCAGCGCCCGCCGGCCAGATGCGCGCCATGATTCCGTGCCGCCGCGACGCCCCCATTGACCTGATGGACGTAGCGAACGCGCGCGCCATAGCCCGCGACGATCGACGCGGTCTCGTCCTCCGAGCCGTCGTCCACCACGAGCACCTCATCGGGGGCCAATGACTGCGCGAAGACGGAGTCGAGCGTCCGTCCGATGCAGTCGGCGCGATTGAACGTGGGAACGATGACGGAGACACGCATCATGTCAGTGCGCCGAGCCTCCCGAGCCGAGGAGCGAGCGGACCCACTCGGCCGATTCATGGAGGAACGGAGACGGGTCATTCAACTGCCACGGCTCGCATCGCTGTCCCGGCCGCCACGACGCGAGGAAGTCGAGCAGGACCCGTGCTCGTCCGGGCGCGCCCGCGGGCAAGTCGAGCGAACGTGCACTGTGCCTGAGCCGCATGAGCAGATGGTCGACGTCGCCCCACAGCCAGCGAAGGCGCTGCCCCGTCCTGAACGGAGCCAATGTCTCGGGCGCGTGGCCGGTGGCGCAGTCGAGCAGCAGATTGGGAAAATCGACGCCGCTGTCGATGGCCAGCTGAAGCGAGCCCCAGAAGCGGCCATTGATCTCCATCAGGTAGGGCACGCCCGTGCTCGCGTCCCGCTTGTACTCCACCATGGCGACGCCCTGCCAGCCGAACGCGTCCAGCAGCCGACGGGCTTGCTCGACCAGCTCGGGCTCGGCGGCGATGCTCTCGGAATACACGCTCACACCGCCTGCTGGCGGCTTCTCGCGCAGTCGTCGATGCGCGAACACGGCGCGCAATCTACCGGCCCAGGGGAGCACGAAGATGCCCGTGCCCGGGCCCACGATGCGCTGCTGCAGCATGAGCGGATACGCGGTGGCAGGCAGTTCGTCGATGAGCCGTGCAAGCGCGCGGGCATCGGCAATGTGGCGCACGCGCAGCTTCTGCAGGCCTGCTGTCGCGGCCCCGACCACCGAGCGGGCAGGCTTGGCGACGAGCGGAAAGGGCAGTGCCGTCGCCGCAATCGCTGGCCATGCCTCTCTGGACGCCACGACGTGCTGTACCGGCACGGCGATCCCGAGCTGCCGCGCCTGCTCCAGCACGCGCTCCTTGTCGCATACGGCACGGAACACGTCGAGCGGCGGGAAGGGCACGCACACGCCGGCAAGGCGCTCGCCGGCCCCGAGCACTCCGAGCGCCGCCGCCTCGCCGATGGGAAGCAGCACCTCGGCGCGGAGCGCGGCCGCAACCGACACCACGCCGTCGACGAACGCCACCGGGTCCGACAGTGGCGACGGCACGCGTTGCTCGCCCTGCGCGAAGCGCGAGCGGCCCGCGAGAGAGCGGCCGGACGCGGACAGCACCGTGACCTGATGGCCGCGCTGCCCGAGGGCCCGCGTCACCGCGAGGGCGGCGCGCTCGTTACCGTCCGTGATGAGGATGCGCATGTGGTCGGTACAGGCGGTGCGTCGCGTTCGTCAGTCGGCGGCAACCGGCGTCGGCACGGGAAACCGGGCATGGGCGGCGCGAATGGCCATGCGATGGGCACGCACGCGGCGGGCGCGCAGCAACGCCTTCGCCCGCTCCTGGCGCGCCAGCTGGATGGTGCCCGCAGTGAGCGCCAGCAACATGTAGTATGGCTCGAGCCACGCGAAGGTGAGGAAGTACGACGTCACGCCGAACCCGACCAGTGCCACCGGCAGGTACTGGCAGGCGAAGTAGAGGAACTTCTGCTCCTCCGTGCCGGTGCGAAACCGTCGCGGGAGCTTCCGGCCCCAGCGTCGCAGGCTGATCACGCCGCCGAAGATCAGCGAGGCCCATAGCACCAGTCCGGTGACGCCCGTCTCGGCGCCGGCCTGGATGTAGGAGTTGTGGGGTGGCATGCAACGGATGCCATACCCGGGCGGTGTATTCCTCGCCTTTTCCGAGATCGTGCACTCGGCCTTCTGGAAGTTCGAGATGCCGACGCCGAAGAGCGGGTGGTCCTTCATGTACTGGATGCCGCGCAGGCCGATGTTCCGCCGGCCGTCCAAGGCGTTGTAGTTGTAATCGGCCTTGGGGTCCTTGATCGTCTGCATCTGCTTCCAGTAGCCCTCGGGCGCCCACAGCACGAGGCCCGCCACGGCCACCGCGATCACGAAGACCTTGCGGAAGATCGAGACGCCGCCGGTCATCACGAGCAGCGCGCCACCGACGGCCATCAGCCCCACGAAGCCGCCGCGCGAGCCGCTGCGCGCCACGGTGGCGCCGATGAACATCAGCACGACCAGGCAGGTGAGTCGGCGAATCGGATCGCGCACGCACTGCAGGACCAGCAGCGAGAGGACCAGCCCGACGAGCAGCACGAGCACGACGTCGTTGGCGTCCCAGGTATAGAGATTTGCCAGCCGCGCGTAGTCGAAGTCGGTGCCATAGCGGGACAGCTTGAATACGAACAGCGCGAAGAACGACAGCAGGCCGCTCGCCACGACGTACGCCCACGCGAAGGTGTAGAGATCCCGCACGTTGCGGGTGGCCGCGATCAGCAGGAACGTCAGGATGATGATCTTGCTGTACACCTCCAGCAGGAAGCGCCCCGAGTTGCCGAGCGAGATGCCGGCGGGTGCCGACAGGCAGGCCACGATCGTCAGCCCGACCAGGGCCTTTGCCGGCCACGTGCGCAGCACGCTGCCCGTGGCCAGCAGGCGGGGGCTCATGAACGCGAAGATGGCCACCGCGCCGGTCAACAGCAGCAGCGGGCGCATTTTTGAAAGGTTCGGCACGTGCATGTACACGCGACTGATCGTGAGCACGACGAGCAGGAAGAGCGACATGTGCAGGCGGTCTCGCGACATCCGGAGCCGGCCGCGCGATCGGCGAACGACGACCGGGCGCCGGAACGGCGCGGGAGTCGGGGCCGCCAATGCGGCCGCCACCGCCACCGTTCCCGGTGCGGGATCGAGTCCCGTCTCTTCCGTCTCTACCGGGTCCATCCAGTCGCCTCCATGCCCGCGCGCAACAGCAATTCCCCGGCCCACCCGCCATCGGGCGAAGCGGCCTGAAGCCAAGCTTGGTGTTGCAACGACGCCACAGTAAGGTGCCAGAGATCAGCGGGTCGCGGCACCTTCGTACTTCAACCCCGATACCCCACGATAGAGGTCCGACATCCGCCGCCCGATCACTTCCCAGCTGAACCTCGTTTCGACCGCTGCCCGGCCTCCAGCCTCCAGACGCGCCCGCAGTGCTGGGTCGCGCAGCACCCGCACCACGGCGTCGGCGAAGCGGTCGGCATCCTCGGCGAGGAGCAGGTCCTCGCCGTCCACGCCACCCAGCCCTTCGGCCCCGGAACTCGTGGAGACGATCGCCTTTCCCATGGCCCATGCGTCGAGCAGCTTCAGTCGCGTGCCGCCACCGAATCGCAGCGGCGCGATGAAGCATGCCGCGCGTGCCAGGTACGGTCGAATGTCGTCCACATATCCCGTCAATTGAAGCCCGTCCACGCCATCGAAGGCGCGGCGTTCCTCCTCCGTCACGCGGCCCACCCACGTCACGGGCGAGGTCTCGCCACGAGCGCGCAGTCGTGGAAGGATCTCGCCGGCGAACCAGTGCAGCGCATCACGATTGGGATGCCACGTGGTGCCACCCACGAACACGCACCCGTCGGTCGGACCCACATGAGGCTGGAAGTACTCGATGTCCACCCCATTGGGGATGACCGCGTAGCGCGCCGTCGGTGCGATGTCGCGAAACACCTCCTCATCCTCCGGCGACACGACCACGTTGAGCGCGACTCGTGGCATCCACTCCGCCTCGGCCCGCCGGAGTCGCTCGGCCTGCAGGTGCAGGTAGTGGCGGCGCCAGGCGGCGGACTCGCCGGCGCTGCGCCGCTCGAGCAGCTGCGACTCGACGTTGTGATGCGTAAGCACCGTGGGCCGCCCAGCGAGCTGGGGAAGCAGGCGCACCATGTCCATCGAATCCACGTGGACCACGTCCGGGTCGAAGCGATCGAGCAACTCCCCGAGGGCGCGATGGGCCTCGCCCGATTCGTGCACGTACCAGGTGTACGGCCGTCCCGTCGCAACGCTGCGCGCATGGTCGGCCAGCAGTCGAAGGCGCGACGTGAGCTGGGGAATCCGCAACAGCGTGAACCGGCCGTGCGACTCCATCGCCGCCAGGCGTTCGGCGAGGGGCACGTGCGCGAGGTGATGGTCCGGACGATCGAAACACAGGCCCGCCACCTCGAACTCGGCGGCGAGCAGCCGTAGTATGTTCCACGTCCGGATCGCGGCCCCGTTGTGCGGCGGGTACGGCAGACGGTGGGAGAGGAAGAGCAGCCGGGCCGGCTTGGTCATCGAAGGAGCCTTCTGCATGCGCAAGGCGCTCCGTGGCGCCGTGGAATTCGCGCTCGTCGCGAGCGGGCTGCCGGCCCTGGGCCGGCAACGCCGGCGCGGAGACACGCTGGTGCTCGCCTATCATAACGTCGTGCCCGATGGTCTGGAGGCATTCGGCGATCGTTCGCTGCACCTGCCACTCGCCCGCTTTCGCCGCCAGCTCGCCGCGCTCAGCGAAACCCACGACGTGGTCGGCCTCGAGCAGCTCGAGTCGGCCCCGAGCTCGTCGCGGCCGCGCGCCGCCATCACGTTCGACGACGCCTACGCCGGCGCACTCCTGCTCGGCCTGCCCGCCGCGCTCGAACTCGGGTTTCCCGCAACCATCTTCGTCGCGCCCGCCCAGCTCGGGGGCGGCGCCATGTGGTGGGACCTGCTCGCCGATCCTGCGCAGGGGCTTGACGAAGCAATACGGAGGCATGCCCTCGAGACGCTGCGCGGCGACCACGACGCCATCATGTCATGGGCCGATGCTCGGGGCCTGCCTCGCCGGCTTCCGCCGCCGCAAGCCCGCCTCGGCACGCTCGACGAGCTCCGAGTTGCCGCGCGGCGGCCAGGTGTGTCGATCGGACTGCACACCTGGTCGCACCGGAATCTGGCCCGACTCGATGCCGCGGAGGCCACCGCCGAGTTCGAGCGGACGCGCGAGTGGCTGACGGCAAACGTCGGGATGCCGCGTCCCTGGCTGGCGTATCCCTATGGCCGCTACGCCGACGCTACCCTCACCGCCGCACGCGCGGCGGGAGTCACGCGGGCGTTCCGCGTCGACGGCGGCTGGACACGCACGGCATCGGCAGGACCGCTAGTGACGCCCCGCCTCAACGTACCCGCCGGCATGAGCGAACGCGGCTTCGTGCTGCGCCTGTCGGGAGTGATCGCCGCGTGACGACGCCGGTATCGCCAGCACCGACGCGAGATACTCGCTGACGCCCAGCACGGCCTTCGCCCGTGCCGTCCGGCTCGGCGAGGCGAAGTCTTCCTTCCACGCCTTGAGGTAGGAGCCATACTCGGCGTCACGCACGCCGAAGCCGTACTGCCCGAGCAACCGCGTCAGGCGTGCCGGGGTGAAGGTGTACGGATGTCCGGCGTCGATCTTCAGGCGCGAGAGCACGCGATGCATGTAGTAGCCAGGCCGCGAGCGGCAGTTCACGGTCAGGTACAGCAGGCCGCCTGGCGTCATCACACGCACCAGCTCCCCCAGCACGCCGTGCATGTTCTCCACGTGGTCGATGCAGTTCTCGATGATCACGAGATCAAAGGCGCCGTCGCCGACCGGCAGGGCCTCGCCGCGTCCGGTGACGTACTCCGCGCACGGGTTGCGCATCGCGGAGAGCACGGAGCTGGAGCCGTAGAAGTCGTGCAGCGGATCGACCAGCACGGCGCGCGATGCCGGGAAGAAGGTCGCCAGCCCGACCGGCCCGCTGCCGACCTCGATCACGCGCACGTCGCCGCGGCAAAGGTCTGCGCGCCCTGCCGTGCGCAACCGTGCTTCCAGTTGCTCCGCTCGCCACTTGTACCAACCCAGTTGGGCCGAGGCGCCGGATTCGATCTGACGCGCACGAGATTCCCAGTACTTGCGCTCATAGCTCTGCGCCGCGGCCCAACGCTCCTGTTCCGACATGGAAACCTCGCCCGCTGGTTGACATGGCCCGAGAACCGAGAACCATCATCCTGCTCACAAATGGCTACCGTAATGATGCGAAAAGTAGGCCATCGGTCCCAGTGTGCCAACGAGCGGTCGACGGCAGGCCCCGGGGCATGCCGTCGCGAGGAATCGGCTATTTCACGCTGACGACCATCTGATCCAGATACCAGGATTGATCGGCGGGCACGATGTTGTATGGCGTCCCGAAGGTCGGCTCGAACCAGAGCGAGTCCCAGTAGGGCTGCAATCCGCCAAGGAACCAGTAGGCGGTCTGATCGGAACCCGTGAGCTGGCCGTCCACCCACTGCCGGAAGCCGCCGTTGCGCTCACCCGGCGTGTTCGCCTCCCAGAGCACTTCCACCTTGTGCCAACCGCCCCCACCGATGTCGTTGGCAGGCACGAACGACTCGCCGATGTTGTAGTTCAACCGGTCGTCCGGATACTGCAGCAGCGACTTCAGGTACATGTGGTCGTCCTGACCGTGCGCGATCACCGCGTGAGCGAGTCCGGAGCCCTCCTGCTTCACATAGAAGAACTTCGTGATCGAGTGTCCCATCGTGGTCCAGTTCGGGCTCACCTTGAACCAGAAGCAGACGTAGAGGTTGCCCGTGTTGGGGCGGAGATTGCCGGTGGCGAACTTCGATGGACCGAAGCCACCGACGAAGCCCTTCGGATACCGCATCTCCATGATCGACGGGGCCGACGCGGGCGCCGTCGGGTCCTGCACGATCGAGAGCGTCGGGATCTGTTCGTTGAAGTAGGTGAACCCTTCGCTCGAGAGCTCCGGCATCCTCGACGGCAGCTCATTCCAGGGGGCGTCGATCACGCGCCGGTAGCCCGCCGGCTGGTTGGTGCAGGCAGTCGTCACGCTCGTCGGTGGCAGTGGTGTAGTCGGTGACGATTCGGGAGTCGGCGCGGGCGCGCTCACCGAGTCGGACAGGCTCGCTCCTTCGCCGACGATGAGCACCGTCGTGTCGGTCTGGATGTCGCCCTGCCTCGTGGCCACGACGCGGTGCACGCCCGCGGTCGCAGGCGCAGTGTACTGCCCCGAGTCGGTGACCGTGCCTCCCGTTGCTTTCCACTCGGGACGGATGCTCCAGCTCGCCCCGTCAGCCGAGCGACCGATCACCGACAGCTTCACGCTTCCCCCAGGGGCGAGCAAGACGCTGTCCGGGGAACTCTCGATCCAGA
>JBJMOZ010000151.1:0-11531 GCA_045803465.1 Gemmatimonadales bacterium
CGAGGCGTCCAGCCTGCCGCTAGCCCCAGCGGAAATCGCGCTACGCGGCACCGAGGTCTTCGAGGTGGAGCGCGGAGGCGACGTCACGTGGCACGGGCCGGGGCAACTGGTGGGCTACCCGATCCTCGACCTGCATGGGCATCGGGAGGACCTGCACTGGTATCTGCGCACCCTGGAAGACGTGCTCATCGACACGCTGGAGTCGCTGGGCATCCCCGCCGACCGACATCCGGGACGCACTGGCGTCTGGACGGCGGGCCGCAAGATCGCGAGCATCGGTGTGCACGCGAAGCGGTGGGTGACGTTCCACGGGTTCGCGCTCAACGTCACGAACGCGCTCGAGGGGTTCGAGCTCATCGTGCCGTGCGGCCTGCACGGCGTCGTGATGACGAGCGTGCAGCTCGAGCGTGGAGGCAACGACGACCCGACGACGCTCGAGGAGCTCGTACGCGAGCGGGTCGTCGCGACCTTCGCCACGGCCTTCGCGCGAACGCCCGAGATCGTCGCCGTGACGACGCTGGAGGCTCGGATCCCCTGACATGGGCTTCGGGGTACGCGAAAAGAGGCGATCCTCATCCGGAACGCATTCACTCCGTCCTCTCGCGTCGAGTCGTGCCATGGCCATGCGTCTGCAGGAAGTTCATCCCTCGCTCGTCCACTATCCGCTTGCGTTCCTTCCGCTCGCGGTCGTCACCGATACACTTGGATATCTCGGGCGCAACCGCTGGCTCCTGAAGGCCGGGCGCTGGACAACACTGCTGGCGGCGGCGAGTGCGGCAGCGGCGGGTACGGCGGGCCTGGTCGCGCAGGAGGAAGTCGCGGCCGAGGGCAAGGCGCGCGACATGCTCGTCACGCATCGCACGCTCAACATGGCGCTCACGCTCACCACCGCCCTCCTGGCCGCCTGGCGCTGGCGTCGCCGCGCTCCCACGCCCGTCTCGCTCGCCATCGGCGCCGTAGGTCTGGGCGTGATGTCCTACTCGGCGTATCTCGGCGGGAAGATGGTCTACGAACACGGCGTGGGCGTGATGCCGGCCCTCGGCGTGAAGCCGGGCCGCGGCAGGCTGCTGCGAGCCGGGGAGCTCGACGACGCGGCCGTGGAGATCCGGGACGGCGTGAAGCACGCCGCTGCGGACGCCGCACGCGGCGACTTCCTGCCGCACGTCACGAATGGGCGCGAGCACGAACCCGGTGACGAAGTGGGCTACTGATCCGCGAGCAGCGCGAGCAGCCTGGGCAGCTCGACGGGCTTGGTGAGATGGGCATCGAAGCCCGCCTCGCGCGTGCGCTGGCGGGACTGCTCATCGCCCCAGCCCGTCATCGCGACGAGCAGCACCTCATCGCCGAGGCAGGAGCGGATGCGCTGCGCCGCCTCGTGGCCGTCCAGCAGCGGCATTCCGAGGTCCAGCAGCACCACGTCGGGCCGCAGCCGCTCGGCGGCGCTCACGGCGGCCTCTCCGTCGTACGCCACGTGCGTCTTGTGGCCCGAGATGGCGAGCAGCGCGGCCATGGAGTCGGCGCTGTCGCGGTTGTCGTCGGCGATGAGAACCAGATGACCCGCTGAACGGGCGCTGTCGACCGGCACGGAGGGTTCCTCGCAGGACGGCGGCTGTACCGCCGGCAGTGTCAGGGTGACGGTAGGCTCAGGATACGTCCAGCAGTGCCAACAGTTCCTGAAAGTCCACGGGCTTGGTGAGGTGGGCATCGAAGCCTTCTTCGTGGGTGCGCTGGCGGGTCTGCTCGTCACCCCAGCCCGTGAGGGCCACGAGGGCGGCCGAGCGCGCGGGACCCTGCCGGATGCGCAACGCGGCCTCGTGACCGCTCACTCGCGGCATTCCCAAGTCGAGCAGAACCACGTCCGGCTGCAGCCGGACGGCGGCTTCCACCGCTGAAGCACCATCGTACACGGCATGCGCCTCGTGCCCGGCAAGCTCGAGGAGCGCGACCAGCGAATCGGCGCTGTCCTGGTTGTCGTCGGCGACGAGAATGCGGCGGCGGCCGTGGGCGCGTTCGGCCGGCGCCGGTCGTTCCGGCGTCTCGTGCACGTCTACCGCCAGCGGCAGCGTCACGCGCATCTCGGTGCCCTGCTTCGTTCCCTCGCTCGTTGCCTGGATGCTGCCGCCATGCATCTCCACCAGCCCGCGCACGAGCGCCAGCCCGATGCCCAGACCCCCGGCGCTGCGCTCCACGCTGTGGTCCGCCTGCGCGAACATGTCGAAGATCGTCGCGAGCTGGTCCGACGGGATGCCGACGCCGGTATCGCTCACGAGCACCGTGACCTGGCCATCGCGCGACGCCGTCGTCACGCTGACATGACCACCGGCCTCGCTGAACTTGGCGGCGTTGTCGAGCAGGTTCGAGAAGACCTGGGTGAGCCGCGTCGGGTCGGCGTCGAGCCAGATCGGCGCCTCGGCCAGGGCCACGTCCAGCACCTGGCCCGACCGCACGAGCTGCGGTCGGGTGGCCTCGAGCGCGGCCGCGAGCACCGACTGCAGTGACACCCGCTGCCGGCGCAGCACCATCTTGCCGCGGCTGATGCGCGAGGCATCGAGCAGGTCGTCGATGAGGTGCACCATCTGTCCCATCTGCCGTTCCATCGTGCCGCGGGCGCGCTGCAGGATCTGCCCATCCTGTTCCACATGCCGAAGCAGCTCGAGCGAATTGGCGATCGGTGCGAGCGGATTGCGCAACTCGTGCGACAGGGTGGCGAGGAATTCGTCCTTGCGCTGGTCTTCCGCGCGAATCCGCTGCACCAGCGCCGAGTTCTCCAGCGCCACCGCCGCCATCGCGGCCATCTGCACGGCCACCGCTTCGTCGGCCGCGGTGAACGCACCCTCGAATCGATCGGCGAACTGCACCACGCCGAGCACTTGCCCATCGCGCCCCGTGATCGGTATCGCGATGGCACCGTTCGGGGCCGGTCCCTCCTCCTGCCGCAACCGCGCCACCTCGTCCTGGCCGAGTCGCTGCGGCCGACCGGATCGCTCCACGTCGAGCCGCAGCCGCTCGGCCAGCGAGGGGCCGTGCCCTTCGTCGCGCGACATCTCGGGCGCGCGCGCCTCGATGAGCAGCGCCTGGCCGCTGGCGGCTTCCGGCACCGTCGAGAGGATCGCCTCGCGCGCGCCGACCACTTCGCGGCCAAGGTCGGTGACCAGCCGCAGCGTCTCCTCGAGCGGCTGCGTGAGCGACAGCGACGCGGCCACCTTGAGGGCGGCGTCGGCGAGCGCGCGCTGACGCGCCTCGGTGTACTGGAGGGCGCGTTGAATGCGCTTCTGCTCGTGGATGTCGGTCGCGGTCCCGAACCAGCGCGTCGGGTGACCGGTGGCGTCGCGTTGCGGCACCGTGCGCAGCAGGAACCAGCGGTAATGGCCCGTCGCCGCCTCGCGCATGCGGATCTCGGCCTCGTGCGGCTGCCCGGCGGTCATGGATTCCATGATCCTCGGGCGAACCTCGCTCCAGTCGTCGGGATGCACGGCAGCCTGCAGCGACGCGTGCTCGCGCTCCGGCAGGCCGGTGAAGTCCGCGAAGCGACGATTGACGAACTCGTACTGGAGGCCGGGGCCCAGGATGTAGACGATCTGCGGCATCGCGTCGGCGAGGTCGCGCAGGTACTGCTCGCCCACGCGCAGCGCCTCCTCGAGTCGCTTGCGATCGGTGATGTCCGACGCGTAGGCGCCGATCCCCGTCACCGTGCCGTCGGGAGCACGCACCGGGAAGAGGCTGGCGAGGTAGGTGCGCGCCTCGGGCCGGTCGCCGTGCGGACCGTGCATGGTCACTTCCACGTCCACGACGGGCGTGCCGCGCTCGAGCACGGCCCGACAGATCGCCTCGACCCGGCGCCACGCATCCGGCGCCATCTCGGCCGCGGTACGGCCGAGCAGGGCCGACGTCGGCTGGCCAAAACGCACGGCCGAGGCGGCATTGACGCGCACCAGACGGAAGTCGCGATCCATGCAGATGATGGGCAGGGGCGCGTTGTCGAACACGTCGTCGAGCAGCGACGTGGTGGAGCTCAGCTCGGCCATCTCGGCGTGCAGCTGCGAGGCGCGTTCCTTGAGCGATGCCTCGTGGGCCGCCGTCTCCTCCAGGCGCTGCCGTGTCGTGGCCAGTTCCACATCGGCACCCGGCCGCTCCGCTGGCTCGCGCAACACGCCATGGATCGCGGACACCCAGCCCCAGCGGTCGCGCTCCGGACGCAGGCCCAGCCGGAGCCGGCGCGACTCGCCGGCACTGGACACATAGCGCACGTCGCACTGCGCCTTTTCGCCGCCCAGCGCCTGACGCAACGCGTGCTCCACCGCCGTCCGATCCTCCGGATGCACCAGCTGCCGCCACGCTTCCCTCGACGACGTCTCGTCGTCCGTGTAGCCAAGCCACGAGTGGAGCGCTCCCAGCACCGTCTGCGTGATATAGCGGCCGTCCCGCTCCACGCGCAGGGTGAAGGCGGTGATCGTCGCCAGCTCCGCGATCGCCTCCGCCAGCGCGGCGGCGGTGGACGACGCGGCGGCATGCCTCGATGTCGTCCGGCGGCCGCGCAGCAGCAGTGCGCCGAGCAGCGCCGCGAGCACGGCGAACACCAGGGCGAGGGCGATGACGACTTGGATGGGGACTGGCATCACCCGTGATGCGACGGCGGCAGGGTGGAGAAGGCGTCCGGGAAACCGAATCGCGTGCTGCTACGTTTACCCGGTATCCGAGAGGCAGGCCGGCCAGGCGTGCTTCTGCGATGATAGTCCGCCCCTAGGAGCCATGGCAATGCCGAGCCCCGATCAGCCCTCCCTCCCCCGGATCGACATTCGGACACCGGCCAGCAGCCGGCTGCCTCCCGGCCAGATCCGGACCGAGAAGTGGCCCGTGCTGCACTACGGCAACGTGCCGCGCGTGCGCACCGATACGTGGCGCTTCAGCGTCCAGGGACTGGTGGAGCATCCGTTCCACCTCACGTGGGACGAACTGCTCGCCCTCCCGCGGCAGGAGACGCTCTGCGACATGCACTGCGTGACGCACTGGAGCCGATACGACAACGTCTTCGAGGGCATTCCCGTGCGCGCCATCCTCGAGCGTGCCAAGCCGCGACCGGAAGCCGGTTACGTCCTGGTCCATGCCGACCCCGACTACACCACCAACCTTCCGCTCGAGGACCTCGATCGCGACGGCAACCTGCTCGCGCTTCGCTTCAACGGCGAGCCGCTCACGGCCGAGCACGGCGGACCCGTGCGGCTGCTGGTGCCGCACCTCTACCTCTGGAAGAGCGCCAAGTGGGTGACGGGCCTCGAGTTCCTCGCCGAGGACGAGCCGGGCTTCTGGGAGCAGAACGGCTATCACATGCGTGGCGATCCGTGGGAGGAGCAGCGCTACGGCCGCCCCGACTACTCGCGCATGCGACGCGGCCCGAGGACTTGACGCCATCGCTGCCCGGCCCGGTTGATTTTGGGGCCGGGCGCGTGTGTCTTTAGGCCCATGGTACACGACTCGCACGCGTCTCCCGACAAGGTCGCCGAGCAGCGCGTCACGGACATTCTCCGTGCCGCGGCAAGCTGGGCCCGCGAGGGACCCTCGGCGCTCGAGCCACCCATCCGGGCCGTCTGCGTTCGACTGGCGGAGATGATCGCCGACCAGCGCCACTATCTCGCCCCGTTGCCCGAGCCGCAGGAAAGCGAGCGCCAGGCGGTGCTCAACCGCGTCGCGGAACTGCTGCGGAGCCCGCAGGTGATGGGTGGCATCGAGCCGCACCTGAAGGCGCTCGCCGAGCTCGAGCTGCGCTCCACGGGCTCCTGGGCGGTAGTGGCGACGGCGCAGTCGGAGTGGATCACGACGGCCATCCAGTATCTCGAGGTATGCGCGCGCAAGCTGCCGGAAGCGGAGCGTCCCGATCCCTACTGGGCCGACGACGTGGTGGCCGGCATCATCGCGTCGGCACGCGCGCTCATCGGCATCGACGAGCTGCAGGCACGCACCGGCTCGCAGTTCCAGGGCATGCCACGGCGCGACCTGCCCGCCTCCGAGTAGCTTCTTCCCGCCTCGACGTGAAACGACCCTCCGGCGCGATGCCGGAGGGTCGTTGTCATTCGAGCAGCCGCCGCGTCAGACGCCGGCCGTCTCTTCTTCCGCCGCCGGCGCTGCCGCTGGCAGCTCCGCGAAGCGCTCGAAGAACCGACCGAACACCCGGATGCCCTCCCACAACTGGCTCACGTCGAGCTTCTCGTTCGGGGAGTGCAGGCCGTCGTCCGGCAGACCGATGCCCGACAGGATGACCGGTGCCCCGCCCTTGCCCAGTTCCGGCACGATCGGGATCGAGCCGCCGGCGCGCGCGCGCACGGTCCCGCGGCCGGTGACCTCCTCGAATGCCGCGTCGAGCACGTCGAATGCGGGATGATGCGTGTCCACCTGCACCGGCTCACCGCCGTGCAGTTCGCGCACTTCGACTTCAGCCCACTTCGGCGTGAGCTTCGCGACCGCCTTCTCCAGCCACTTGAAGGCCTTCTCGCGCTCCAGGCCGGGCACCAGGCGCATGCTCACCTTCGCAACGGCCTGCGCGGGGATGACCGTCTTGGCGCCCTCGCCGGTGAAGCCTCCCCGGATGCCGTGGATCTCGAGGGTCGGCAGTGCCCAGGTACGCTCGAACACCGAGTACTCGCGCATCCCGGTGAGCGCCTTGGCCGTGACTTCCTTCTCCAGGTACTCGTGCTTGTCGAACGGCAGCTTCTTCCACTGCTTGAGCTCGAGCTTCGAGGGCGGGATCACCGACTTGTAGAGTTTCGGGATGAGGATCTCGCCGTCCGCATCCTTGAGGCCCGCGAGCATGCGCACCAGCGTCTCGATGGCGTTGGGCGCCACGCCGCCATAGGTGCCGGAGTGCAGGTCCCGCTGCAGCGTGCGAACCGCGATCTCGGTGTAGACCATGCCGCGCAGCGCCGTGTACACGGCCGGCCAACCGGGCGCGTAATACGACATGTCGCACACGAGCACCGCGTCGGCCTTCACCTTCTCGGGATGCGCCGCAAGCACGTCGTAGATGACGTGACCCGCGCACTCCTCTTCCCCCTCGAAGATGAAGTTCACGTTGATCGGCGGGTTGCCGTGCTCGTCGAGCACGGCCTCGTAGGCCTTCAGCAGGCAGAACACCTGGCCCTTGTCGTCGGCCGAGCCGCGCGCGAAGAGCTTGCCATCACGGATGGTGGGCTCGAACGGCGGCGACTCCCACTCCTCGATCGGGTCGGTGGGCTGCACGTCATAGTGGCCGTAGATGAGCAGCGTGGGCTTCCCTTCCACGCGCGGGCTCTCGCCCCACACGAGCGGATGTCCCCGGCCTTCCATGAGCTCGACCACCGGGCAGCCGAGCCGCTGCAACTGGTCGCGCAGCCACTCGGCCGCCCGACGGCAATCGGGCGCCCGCTCGGGCGTGGTGCTGACGCTCGGGATGGCGAGGAACTCGTTGAGCTCGGCGAGCATGCGGTCCTGCTCGCGGGTGACGAAATCGGCGTCCATAGGAGGAGGCTCCGGGGAGTTTGTGACGAGAGATCGGGTTGCAATATACGCTCGGGCCGTCAGTCGCCTCCCGCGGCCTGCTCCAGCCGCTCGAAGGCCTCGTCCCCTTCCGCACCCTCCATCAGCTTCCGCATCTCCGCCACGCTCTGCTCGATGTCCCGCCCGTGCCGTTCGTACCACCGCTCGAACAATGGCAGCTTCGTGCGGTACAGCGTGACGCCCACGAGTCGCGCGTTGTTGATCGGCCGCTCGGGCACCGGCGTGGCGAGCTTGATGGTGCGAAGGGAATCGCGGACGGGGCCCTCGAGCTGCTGCTTCACCCAGCGGCCCAGCTCGAGCCGACCCGACTCGAGCGTCGCCGAGTCCGGCTTGCTGACGTAGAACGCGGTGGCCCGGTCCACGAGCGCCTTGTAGTAGTCGCCGAGCACCATCTCGTCGTGCCAGCGATCGGCGGCCTGCTGGGCGAGCGCGCTGTCGCCGCGGTCGCGAAAGAATCGTTCGGCGGCCCGGTATCCGGCAAACTGCGCGAAGCTCTCGTTGAATGGCGTGGCGCTCTTCACGTAGAGCGAGTTGTGCGCGATCTCGTGGAACACGAGCGCCGCGAGCTCCACGGAGTCGCGGCTCATCGCGGTCGAGAGTAGTGGATCCTCGAACCAGCCAAGCGTCGAGAACGCACCCGCCGGGCGGAGGTAGGTATCGTAGCCCTTCTCCGTGAGCTTCCGGCCGGCGGCCTCCGCCTCCTTCACCACGAAGAAGCCCTTGTACGGCACCGTGCCCACGATGGGGTACTTCCAGACCACGGGGCAGATGCAATCCCGGCCGGAGGCCGTCACGACGAGCAGCAGGGTGTCGCGGCCCACGTCGGCGTACTTGCGATAGGTGTCCTTCGCCTCGTAGCCGATCTTCGCCGCGTAATCCCGCGCGGCGGCCACCAGCTGGAGCTGGCCCCGATGCGCACCGCCGAGGGTGCTGTCCCGCAGGATGTCGTCGATGGAGCGGCTGGCGTGCAGGATGGCCGCTTCTTCCGCCGCGGCGCGCCAGAGGTAGCGCACCTCGCCGTTCGTCACGTAGGCCGTGCTGCCCCCGATCACCAGGGCCGCCACGATCGCCAGGAAGATCACGCATCCTCGTCGCCGCATGGGAGGGGAAATCTAGCCAATTTCCTAAGTCGTTGCCAAACAACGACTTTGACAACGTCGTCACCGCCCGATAGTTTTCCGCGGATGCCCGCGTTTCCCGCCCTCGACGAACTGCAATACAGCCCCGACGGGCTGGTGCCCGTGATCGCCCAGGATGCGCGCACGGGCGACGTCCTGATGCTGGCCTGGGCCAACCGCGATGCCCTCGAGCACACCCTCGCCTCGGGCGAGGGGCACTACTGGAGCCGCAGCCGCCAGCTCCTCTGGCGCAAGGGCGAGACGTCGGGTCACACCCAGCAGGTGCTCGAAGTGCGCCTCGACTGCGACCGCGACGCGGTGCTCTACCGGGTGCGCCAGACCGGCCCGGCCTGCCACACCGGCGCCCGCACGTGTTTCGTCTCGCGGGTGGAGAAGGACGGCGGGGTGCGTACCGGTCCGGATGCCGGCGGGCACCTCCTCGAGCGCCTGCGCCACACCATCGCGGCCCGCGCCGCCGAGCGGCCCGAGGGCTCGTACACCGTCGCCCTGCTCGACAAGGGCGCGGCGAAGGCGTCGCAGAAGGTGGGCGAAGAGGCGGTGGAGGTCGTCGTGGCCGCCAACGCCGAAACGCCGGCGCGGCTCGCAAGCGAGTCGGCCGATCTGCTGTATCACCTGCTCGTGCTGCTCGAATCCAAGGGCGTCGCGCTCGACGATGTCTGGTCCGAGCTCGAGCGCCGGGTGCGCTGAGCGATGGCGTTCGTCCACCTCCACACGCACAGCGAGTATTCGCTGCTCGATGGCGCGAGCCGGATCCCCGAGCTCGTCAAGCACGTCAAGAAGCTGGGCCAGAACAGCCTGGCCATCACCGACCACGGCAACATGCATGGCGCGTGGAGCTTCTACGACTGCGCGAAGAAGGAAGGCATCCGCCCGATCCTGGGCTTCGAGGCGTATCTCGCCTACGGCCCGCGCACGGCGCGGGAGAAGCCCGCCAACGCGCCGGGGATCTACAGCCACCTCGTGCTGCTCGCCCGCGATCGCGCGGGCTACAAGAACCTCGCGCGCCTCTCCTCCATCGGCTACGTCGAAGGCTTCTACCGCCGGCCCCGCATCGACAAGGAAGTGCTGGAGCAGCACAGCGAGGGCCTCGTGGGGCTCGCGGCGTGCCTGTCGGGCGAGATCGCGATGGCCATCCGCCTCGGTCGCTGGGACGAGGCGAAGGCGAGCGCGCAGTGGTTCTCGCGCGTCTTCGGCGAGGACAACTTCTGGCTCGAGGTGCAGGACCACGGCATCCCCGAGGAGAAGGTGGTTGCCGAAGGCATGCTGCGGCTGGGCCGGGAGCTCGGGCTCGGCGTCGTCGCCACCAACGACGCCCACTACCTGCGCCGCGAGGATGCTGAGGCGCACGACGTGCTGCTGGCCATCGGCACCGGCGCCGATCTCGACGACCCGAAGCGCTTCCGGTTCGAGGGCACGGAGTCGTACGTGAAGACTGAGGAGGAGATGGCCCGCCTCTTCCCCGCACACCTGGAGACGCTGCAGAACACGCAGCTCGTGGCCGACCGCTGCGAATTCGACTTCGAGAAGCGCTACTTCGTGCCGGGCTTCCCGCGGCCCGAGGGCTTCGCGAGCGACGAGGCCCTCCTGAAGCACCTGGCCACCGAGGGCGCGGTGGAGCGCTACGGCAGCCCCCTCCCCGATGCGGTGCGCGAGCGGCTCGACTTCGAGCTGGGCGTGATCAACACCGCCGGCTACGCGGGCTACTTCCTCATCGTCTACGACTTCATCAAGGCGGCGCGCGACCGGGGCATTCCGGTGGGCCCGGGCCGCGGCAGCGCGGCGGGTTCCATCGTCGCCTATTCGCTTCGCATCACGGACGTCTGCCCGCTCAAGTTCGACCTGCTGTTCGAGCGCTTCCTGAACCCCGAGCGCGTCTCGATGCCCGACATCGACGTCGATTTCTGCTTCGAGCGCCGGGGCGAGGTCATCGAGTACGTGCGCCAGCGCTACGGCCGGAAGAGCGTCGGCCAGATCGTGGCGTTCGGCACCATGAAGGCACGCGCGGCCGTGAAGGACGTGGCCCGCGTGCTGCGCGTCCCGCCCGGCGACGCCGACAAGCTCACCAAGCTGATTCCCTCAGGCCCCGCCTTCGCGCTCTCGATCCCCGAGGCGATGGAGAAGGTGGACGAGCTGAAGGACCTCGTGAAGACGAGCCCGGTCTACCAGCGCCTGATGGGATTGAGCTCGCGCATCGAGGGCATCTCGCGCCACCTGTCGGTGCACGCGGCGGGGGTGGTGATCGCACCGGGGCCCCTCACCGACTACGTGCCCATCTGCACGGCGCCCACGAAGGGCGCCGGCGCGCAGGCCGACGGCGAGGACAGCCTCATCACGCAGTACGAGATGAACGCGCTCGAGAAGGTCGGCATGCTCAAGATGGACATGCTCGGCCTCAAGACGCTCACCGTCATCCACGACGCGGTGAACATGATCCGCGAGCGCCACGGCGTGACGCTCGACATGTCCACGCTGCCGTTCGACGACCCGAAGGTCTACGAGCTGCTGCGCCAGGGCCGCACGGCCGGCGTCTTCCAGTTCGAGTCGCCGCTCGCCACCGAGACGCTGCGGGCGATGCGGTGCGACCGGTTCGACGACCTCGTGGCCTCCAACGCGCTGCTGCGGCCGGGGCCGCTCGACGCGGGCATGCACACGGTGTTCATCCGCCGCAAGCTGGGCCAGGAGCCGGTGCGCTATCCGCACCCGAGCCTCGTCCAGATCCTCGAGCCCACCTACGGCGTCATCACCTACCAGGAACAGGTGATGCGCATCGCCAACGTGCTCGCCGGATTTTCCCTGGCCGAAGCCGACGTGCTGCGAAAGGCGGTGGGCAAGAAGGATCAGGAGCTGGCCAATCGGGAAGTCGCC
>JBJMOZ010000260.1:0-4350 GCA_045803465.1 Gemmatimonadales bacterium
ATCCGTGTCCGAGTGTAGTCGCGTCGCTTTTCATACAGGTGGACCGAGAACCGGCCGGTCGATTGGAGCAGTGCCGTCATGACGAGGCCGACAGGTCCCGCGCCGAGCACGTGCACTCGGCCGCCCGGAGGGAGGGTCTCGCAGGTTGGGAGCCCGGATTGCAGGGGCATGCGCGTCCTTGGCTGAGCCGCTGACCGCCACAGATTCGGAATGTACCGGGCCATTCCAACAGTGGAAGGGAGCCTCCACTGTCGACGCTTATTGCTGGAGCAGCTGTCTGACGACTTCCACGAGCACGGACGGCAGCCGCCCCGGCTGGCGCAGCACCGCATAGCCTGCCGGTCCGAAGATTCGTGGCAGGTACACCTGCGCCTCACGGTCCACGGTCAGGCAGAAGACGGTCAGCCCCTGCAGGCGCGCCTCGACCGCGGCCTGCCGAGCGTCTTCGATGCCATAGCGGCCCTCGTATTCGTCGATGTCGTTGGGCTTTCCGTCGGAAAGAAGCAGGAGCAGGCGGTGGCGTGCGTGCTCCCGGCAGAGCCCCGCCGTCGCGTGTCGCATCGCCCCGCCGAGCCTGGTGTAACGATCGTGCTCCAGCCCTGCGATGCGCTCACGCACCGCCGCGCCGTACCGTTCGCCGAAGCCCTTGAGCAGGCGCAGGTCCACGCCGCGGGGGCCCTCTCCAGAGAACGCCAGGAGATTGTACCGGTCGCCGAGAGCGTCGAGCGCCTCGCAGACGAGCAGCAGGGCCTCCTTCTCCACGTCGATGATGCGACGCTCATCGGCGATCCAGCTGTCGGTCGAGCCGCTCACGTCCACGAGCAGCGAGATGGCGACGTCACGTCGGCCGGGCCGCACGCGCTCGTACAGACGATCGTCGGCGCTTCCGCCGGCACGCGCGTCGGCCCATCCGGTGACGAAGGCCCCCAGATCCAGATCGTCGCCGTCGAGCTGCCGCGGCAGCCGCTCGCGCTGCGAGCGCAGGCGCTCGAAGCGCCGACGCACCTCCGCAAGCGCGCGGGCGTGGCGGCGCTGCACGGCCACCGCCCATCGTGGATCACCGAGTACTGCCGGCTTCTCGCGGATCAGCGTACGACGAAGATGGTACGCGCCCAGCCGGGAGTCCCATTCGGGATACTCCAGGCCGATGCCCGGCCGGGCCGATGGTGCATCGGCCGCGCGCCGGTCAGGCGGATCCTCGCTCGCCAGTATTTCGGTCGGGGCACCCGGCATCGCGGCGAGCTTGGCTTCCTCGAGCTCCGAGACGGAATCGGCCAGCTCGTCGGCATCGGCCTCCGTGTCGCGATCCGCGGGCCGCTGCAGCCCCATCGGATCCTCGACGTGCTCCTTCGGATCGTCGATCTGCACCATCCACATGCCCATCTGCGGATCGTCCTCGTCCTCGGGGTCGTCACGCACACGAGGGCGGCGGATGAGCGTGCGTGCGCGGCCGGGCGGAGGTGGTGCCAGTCCGTCCTCCGGCATGGCAGTGCGCGGTCGGCCAGGCTCAGCCGGCGACGGGTGGATGTTTCCCCAGACGGCCACCGCGCGAAGGCCACGGTAACGACCGAGCCGCGCGGCGAGCGCCGCGGCAGTGCGAGTCGCCCACTCGAGTGTCTCATCCGGACTGCCGGTGTCGGGCAGGGCCGCGGGTGGTCTGCCCGGCGGCGACGAGAGCACAAGGTCGAGCAGGCGCTCCACCTCCAGCTCGCATGCCGTGAGCTGCGACGCCGGGGGGCGCATCCGGCGCTCAGCGCGCCGTGCGTCGTGCAGGTCTGCCGTCAGGCCGGGGAGCTCCGTCACCAGTGCGCGATCGGCGGCGACGTTCTCGGTCAGCAGATACAGATCGCGCACCAGCGGGTCCGAGGTCGGCGTGAGGAGTCGCGACGCCCCACGCAGCGCACGCGAGGCCTGCACCAACGCCAGCAGGCGGTACTGCGCTGCGGCCGCGGTCGTTCCATGCGCGACTTGCAGCCGAGGCGGCAGGCGGATGCGTGCGCCGTCCGTGGATGGAAGTGCCCTGAGGTCGACGAGATGCTTCGGGATTCGCCGTGCGAGCCGGCCGAAGAGGGTGGGCCTCGCAGGCGCCTCGGCGGCGACGATCGGCAGCGCCTGACCTCCGTAGGCCAGCACGAGCAGCTCCAGCCGCCGGCGAGTCTCGCCGAGTCCCAGTTGGGGTGTCGCCACCGCATGTCGCCGCCAGAGAGCCGCAACGAACGCGGTGGCGGCATGCGCACCGTCCAGGACTACCTCTTCAGGTTCGGACATGCTGCGGCCTTCGGGTCAGGCCAATGAGGCGCTGACCAGATCGCGCATGCCCGCCAGCAGCTCCGGATCGTCGGTGAGCGGAGCGAGCAGCGCCACTCGACACGCCTCCTCGACCGGGATGTCGCCGACGATCAGCCGGGCGGTCGCCACGAGCAGCCGCGTGCTCGGCACTTCGGCGAGGCCGCGATCGCGCAGCAGGCGCAGCCGGCCACCGAGCTGCACGAGTCCGCGCGACGTGGGCAGGTCGATGCCGCTTTCGTGCGCGACGATCGCCGCCTCGGCCTCCGGCGCGGGGAAGTTGAAGTCCAGCGCGACGAAGCGCTGCCGCGTGCTCGGCTTCAAGTCCTTCAGCACGTGCTGATAACCCGGATTGTACGAGATGACGAGCTGGAATCCGGGAGCGGCCGTGAGCAGCTCGCCAGCCTTGTCCAGCGGCAGCATGCGCCGGTCGTCAGTGAGCGGGTGGATGACGACGATCGTATCCTGACGAGCCTCGACTACCTCGTCGAGATAGCAGATGGCCCCCAGTCTGGCGGCGAGTGTGAGGGGACCATCCTGCCACACGGTCTCGCCGCCACGCACCAGGTATCGTCCGGTCAAGTCGCTGGCGGACAGGTCATCGTGACAGGCGACGGTCACGAGCGGCCGGTCGAGGCGCCAGGCCATGTGTTCCACGAACCGTGTCTTGCCGCAACCGGTGGGACCCTTGAGCATCACCGCCAGCCCACGCGCATGACACATCTCGAACACCTGCACCTCGCCCCCGCTCGCGAGATAGTAGGGCTCCTCCGCCGGCCAGCGGACCCCTTCGTGACGAGCGGGCGGAAGGTCCGTCGGCCTTGCACTCCCGACACGTGACGGGCCGGCCACGCTCACGCCGTACTCGGCGACGGCACCGCGTCCTCCGCCGTCGCCAGCGGTACACGCACCGGCACCTGCCGGAAGAAGTCCCACAGGAAGCATGCGACACCGCACGTGAACAGGGTTCCCGTGGCCGTGAGCATGAGGAAGTGGGGCTGCAACTTGAGCTGCGTGTCCAGATAGCCCAGGCCCATGATCCGCTCGAGATACGTCTGCGCGATGCCGGCGGTGGCGTAGGACATGGTCATGCCGAACATCCCCACCGTCTGCAACCAGAATGCGTAATAGCCCAGCGTGCTCTCGCGCGCATCGGCGGCTCGGCCGGTGAAGTGCGGCAGTGCGAAGGTGATGATGGCCAGGTTGATCATGACATACGCGCCGAAGAACGCCGAATGGCCATGCATGGGCGTGATCAGCGTGCCATGCGTCCACTTGTTGACTGCGGGCCAGGTGTGGGCGAGGCCCAGCAGGCCAGCGCCGAAGGCCGTGTAGATGGCGCTGCCCACCGTCCAGTGAATGGCCAGCTTGTTGGGGTGCGCGAATCCGGAGCGACGCATCGCGGCATAGGCATAGATGGCCATGCCGAACAGGGCGAGGGGCTCCAGGGCGCTGAAGAAACCACCGATCGGGAGCCAGTACCGCGGCACGCCGACCCAGTAGTAATGGTGCGCGGTGCCGAGGATGCCCGCGATGAAGACCAGGCCGACGATCACGTACAACCACTTCTCCATCATCTCCCGGTCGGCACCGGAAAGGCGAATGAGCAGGTAGGCCATGAGCCCGCCCTGGATCATCTCCCACACGCCCTCCACCCAGAGATGAATCGTCCACCACCGGTAGAAGATGCTGATCGTGTAGTTGTGAAACTCGAGCAGGGCCGGGAGATAGAGGAGCGCGGCCAGCCCGAGCCCGGCCACGAGGACGGCCTCGGTGGTGGTCCAGCGCCCCGCCTTCCGGATCGTCATCAGGATGTTGTAGAGAAACATCAGCATGACGACCACGATGCCGAGCTTGGTCGGCCACGGCTGCTCCAGCAGCTTGTTGCCGGCGGTCCAGCCGAAGAGGTAGCCGACGACGATGACCACCCCCAGCGTGGCCCACAGCCCGAGCTGCCAGTACGCCAGCCGCTCGCTGTAGATCTCCGTGCGCGACTCCTCCGGGACCACGTAGTAGGTGGCTCCCATGAAGCCCGTCAGCACCCAGACGACCAGGAGGTTCGTG
>JBJMOZ010000338.1:0-5981 GCA_045803465.1 Gemmatimonadales bacterium
CGGCGCTATGTCGAGCGCCGGGTGCATGAGCGCCTCGAGGACGTGGCCGACGTCGGCGACCTGCGCGGCACGCTGGTGCACGAGCCGTATCGCGACCTGCCGCATCAGCTCGAGAAACTGGTGCGCTACGCCGAGTGGGGCGCGCGCGACCTGCACGATCGCGGGCGGCGCGCGAGCTTCTGGGACCTCAGCATGCGGCCCCTCACGCGCTTCGTCCGCGCATGGCTGGGCGAAGGGTTGATCCTGCAGGGCCGCCGCGGTCTCGTCGCCGCGGTGCTTGGAGGGTGCGCGGCGTTCTTCAAGTACGCGGTCCTCTTCGACCTGCAGTCGCGTCGCGACCGCACCCAACGGCCCTGAGCCCCGGAGACCTGCATGCGGCCTCACCTGCTTCTCTCGTCCGACTTCCCGCCGATGGGCGGCGGTATCGCGCGCTGGATGGGCGAGCTGACGCGTCGTTATCCCGTGGGCAGCTTCGTCGCGAGCACCGGAGAGATGGACGGGTCCGACGAGGTGGACGAGACCTATCCCAACCGCATCGAGCGCTGCATGGTGCGCGCCGATCGGCTCCGCACGCTGCCGGGACTGCTCATCTGGTCCCGTCAGGCCTCGGTGCTGGCGCGCTCCATCGACGCCGAGTTCACCTGGTGCGCCACCCTCAAGCCGTGCGGCTATGCGGCGAAATGGGTGCGTGAGCGGGTGGGCGTGCCATTCGGCGTCATTGCGCACGGACACGATTTTCTCGTGCTGCAGCACCAGCTGCACCGCTCCCGCCTCAAGCGTCGTGTCGCCCGCGACCTGCTGGGCTCGGCCTCGGTGGTGGTGGCCAACAGTCGCTGGACGGCACAGCTGGTGCGCTCGACGTTCGAGGAGCTCGAGCTGCCGTGCGGCGAAGGCCGCGTGCGTGTGGTGCCGCTCGGCGCCGATGCCCAGTTCTTCCGGCCGGGCATCGATCCCACGGCCGCGCGCGAGAAGTTCGGCCTGGAGCAAGGACGCTGGTTGCTCACGGTATCGCGGCTGGTGGGACACAAGGGCCTCGACACGGCCATTCGCGCTCTCAAGCTGCTCGGCAAGGGCGCGGGCGATGTACGCTATGCCATCGTGGGTTCCGGCGGCGCACTTGGCGAATTGAAGGCGCTGGCGAAGGAGCTGGGGCTGGCGTCCCGGGTGAAATTCCTGACGAACGTCACCGACGCCGACCTGCCGGCGCTCTACAACGCCGCAAGCGTCTACGTGGGCATGTCGCGTGAGACGGCGCTCAACGTGGAAGGGTTCGGCATCTCGCTCGCCGAGGCGTCGGCGAGCGGCCTGCCGGTGGTGGCGGGCCGGAGCGGTGGCATTCCCGACATCGTGGCCGATGGCGAGACGGGTCTGCTGGTCGACACCGAACAGCCGGAGGCGGTGGCCGAGGCGCTTGGGCGCGTGCTCGGCGACGACTCGCTGGCGCGGCGACTGGGCACCGAGGGACGCAAGCGGGTCGAGACCTACTTCAACTGGGACCGTGTCGCCCACGACATGCGCACCATCGGGCACGAGTACGCCGGGGTGCCGGTGACCGTCGGCTGATGCGGCTCGCGTATTTCGCCGAGCGCTTCCCGGTCCTCGCCGAGACTCCGTACTTCAACATCGCCACCGGCCTGCTTCGGCATGGGCACGACGTGCACGTGTTCGCACAGTCTCGCCCGCCAGCGCCGCATCATCCCGATGTGGACGCACTCGGTCTCGACGCGCGCACCTTCTATCCCGCGATCGGCAGGGATGCACCGTGGGGCGAGCGTTGGAAGCGGGCGCAGGCGCTTTTCCACGCCTCGCCGGCGGGACGGCACGCGATGCTGCGCCGGGCGCTCAACCCGCTGCGTGCCGGACGCCGCGCCCTGAGCCTCGAGGCGTTCTTCGAGGCCGGTCGCTTCACGACCCAGTTGCCATTCCATGCCGCGTACTGCGCGTTCGGACGCGAGGGTCGCGAGGCGGTGCGCCTGCGGCGGCTGGGCGCCTTCGATGCGCCGATCGCGGTGTCGTTCCGCGGCCGCGACATCACGCATGCCCCCGGCGTTCGCGGGCCAGGTCTCTACCGGGATGTGTTCCGCGACGCTTCACTGCTCCTGCCCATGTGCCGCGCCTTCGTCGCACGACTGGAGGCGCTCGGCGCACCACGCGGGCGCATCGTGGTGCATCCCACCGGCATCGATGTCCGGCGCTTCGCCTTTCGTGCGCCGGCGCCCCCCCTCGACGGCGAACCGCTCCGGCTCGTGAGCGTGGCACGGCTGCGTGAGAAGAAGGGCCTCACCTACGCCATCGAGGCAGTGGGGCGCCTGCGCGCGACGGGCGCGCCGGTGTGCTACGAGATCGCGGGCGACGGGCCGCTGCGCGCGTCACTCGAGCAGCAGGTGGCCAAGGCCGGACTGGGCGACGCGGTGCGGCTGCAGGGCGCGTTGCCGCAGGCAGAGGTTCGCGCCCTGCTGGAGCGCAGCCATGTGTTGCTCGCGCCGAGCGTGGTGGCGTCGGACGGCGACGAGGAAGGGGTGCCTTCGGTCATCAAGGAGGCACTCGCGGTAGGCCTGCCGGTCGTGGCGACGCGGCACAGCGGCATTCCGGAGATCGTCGTTCCGGGAGAAACGGGGATGCTGGCGCCGGAGCGGGATGCAGAGGCGCTCGCGCAGGCCATCGGTGAGGCGCTGGCCGTGCGGGACCAGTGGGGTGCCTACGCCGCCCGCGGGCGTGCGCTCGTGGAGCGCGAGTACGACATCGAGCGCCTGAACGGCCGGCTCGTGGGTCTCCTGTCCGAGATGCGGAGGCCTTAAGCCGACTTCTCGACGCGTCGCTCGTCGGCCGGGACCACGCTGATGGCCCTCGTGGGGCAGTGCGCCACGTAGGTGGTATCGACCGGCGACCAGCGATGCACCGGGGCGACCGGCTCCGCCTTGCCCGCCTCGTCCATGCGAAACACCGTCGGTGCCCAGAGCGCGCAGGCCCCGCAACCCACGCAGCGCTCCCGGTCCACGACCACGCGCACGGCGTGCCGCGGGTGCACGCCGGGCCCCAGGTGCGCCAGGGGCGCGGCCAACCCGTCGAGCGCCTCGAGCGTGGCGCGTCGGCCCTCGTCCACCAGCTCGTCGGCCCGGTCGAACGCGAACATCGGCACGTGCGCCACGCGCGGCTGCACCAGCACCAGCGAGGGGCGCTGCCAGTTCCGCAGCCGGTCGAGGTTCTGCGTGAGCATGACGACCTCGAGCCCGCGGATGTAGGTGGCGGCGAACCCCTGCGGGCCCGTCTCTTCCCGCACCACGTCGACCGGCCCCATCGCGTTCAGGTTCACCGCCACGATGGGCCCACGACCCGCGGTGGCAGCCAGTCGCAGGGGCAGGTTCTCGACTACGGCGCCGTCCACGTACGTGCGGTCGCGGATCGTGCGAGGCGGGAAGATTCCGGGCAGGGCGCACGAGGCAAAGACGGCGTCGGCCACCGAGACGTCGTCGAGGCCGGGCAGCCCCCAGAGCACCTGGGCGCCCGACTCGAGGTCCACGGTATTCACCAGGATGCGACGCTGCAGCTCGCGGAAGGTGTACGTGCCCACCAGCGAGGACACGAGGTCGTCCAACGGTTCCCGGCGGTAGACGGCGGGGGCGCGCATCCGGCGGAACGCCATGTCGGCGTGGGCCACGGCGAAGACGTCCTTGCGGCGCACCAGCCTCGCGCGGGCGACGATCTCCCGGAGCGGCATCCCCGTGGCCCAGGTGGCGGCGATGAGCGCCCCGATGCTCGAGCCCACGATCAGCGATGGCTCCAGACCGCGCTCCTCGAGCGCCTGCAGCACGCCCACGTGCGCCAGTCCCTTCATGCCGCCGCCGCTCAGCACCAGCGTGAACTCCGTCCCGCTCATGCGCTTGCTCCTTTACTCCACGCGACGCTAAGCTCCACCTGCACCGAACGACCCGTCCGTTTCCCGATGCGCTGCAAGGGAAGCGCCACGCCGACCCTCCGCCCGCCACCGGTGACGAACTCGCCATTTCTTGCACGGCTGCGCCGTGACCCGCTGCTTCAGCTGGGTGTCGTGCTCGTCACCGTCGTGGTGGCGGCGGCAGTCCTGGCCCCGTGGCTCGCTCCCGCCGACCCGATCCGCGGGGATCTGCAGGGTGCCTACCTGCTCGAGCCCGGCGCTCGCCACCTTCTAGGTACGGATACCCAGGGTCGCGATATCCTGAGCCGTGTCATCCACGGCGCCCGGATATCCCTCGGTGTGGGCCTCATCTCGCAATCGGTCGCGACGCTGCTCGGCGTCACGCTCGGGCTCATCGCCGGCTACTACGGGAAGTGGGTCGATGCCGTGGTGATGCGGCTGGCCGACATCACGCTGGCGTTCCCGACCTTGCTGCTGCTCATCGCCGTGGCGGCAGCGGTGCGGCCGTCGCTGCCGGTGGTGTTCATGCTGATCGGCGTGGTCGGGTGGGCCGGCATGGCGCGCCTGGTGCGGAGCCAGGTGCTGGTGCTGCGGAGCGCCGAGTACGTGATGGCCGCCCGCGCCCTCGGCGCGCGGGACCGGCAGATCCTCGTCCAGCACCTGCTGCCCAACGTCCGAGGCCCGGTCATCGTGGCGGCCACGCTCGGCATCGCGGGCGCGATGATGGCGGAGGCCGCACTCTCCTTCGTGGGGCTGGGCGCACAGCCGCCCACCCCCAGCTGGGGCGCCATGGTGGCCGATGGGCGCGACCTGCTGCGCGTGGCGCCGTGGGTCTCGGTGGCGCCGGGCCTCGCGATCGGGTTCGCGGTGCTCGGGTTCAACCTCGTCGGGGACGCGTTGCGGGAGCTGTACGATCCGAGATTGCGCAATCAGCGCGCATGACGACTGCGCCACGACGCCGCTGGTTCGTGCTGGTCGCCGTACTGCTGCTGCTCGTCGTCACGGCGGGACTCGCGCTGCTGGCGGAGTTCGCCGTGCGCTGGCGGGAGCGGCATCGCTCGACGCCCACCGACATGATGACCACACTCTACTACCGGCACTCGCGTCTCGTACGCGGCCTCGTGCGCAACAGCGACTACTACGGGTGGGCGCAGACCGATTCGCTAGGGCTTCGAGTGGCGACGCCGCCGGTTGGCGAGGCCCCCGAGACGCTGCGCGTGCTCGCCGATGGGGGCTCCACCACGTTCGACGTCGGCGTGACGTCCGGGGACTCCACCTGGCCGGCGCGACTGGGCCGGCTGCTCACCGATTCCGCGCGCTACGTGCAGGTGTACAACGCGGGCGTGCCGTCGTATCGAGTGGTGGACAATCTCATCCGCTATGAGCAGGAGCTGCATCGCCTGAAGCCCCACGTGATCCTGCTGCTGCAGGGACACAACGATCTCTACGAGATGCTGCAGCCTGGCGACGCTGCGGCGGATCCCGACGCGCCGTCGGAAGCGGTCTCCTTCACGCCATGGGGACGCTGGCTTGAACGGCACTCGCTCCTGTACGGCAAAGGAATCGTCGTGGCGCGAGGAGGATGGGGCCGCGCTCGCGGAGCCTTTGGCTCGCGGCCGGCGCCGCGCAGCACCGAGGACGTCCGCGCGGCGCTTGCGCGCGGCATGGTGCAGTTCGAGACCGACATTCGTGAGTATGTCGCGGTCGCGCACGCGATGGGCGTGCGAATGGTGCTGATAGAACCACCGCACGTGTCGGGCAACGCCGCGGCGATGGATGACGAGGTAGCGAAGATCTGGCGATCTGCGTTCGGTGGAATCGAGCCGTCGCTGTTGCTCGAGGGCTATGCGCAGGAGTCCGACGTGCTACGGCGCGTGGCTGCAGAGACCGGCGCCGACTTCCTGTCCAGGCAGGATTTCGGACTCGATAGCCTCCGATTCTACGAATCGGGCGATCCGATCCACCTGAATGACGAGGGTGCGCGCGTGCTGGCGGATCGCCTTGCGCGGGATCTGCGACCGGTGCTCGCGGGCGCACCATGACCACGATCCTCGGTATTTCCGCGTTCTATCATGACAGCGCGGCT
>JBJMOZ010000189.1:0-3841 GCA_045803465.1 Gemmatimonadales bacterium
CTCGCGCTCTCCGCGCTGGGTCGGGGCGACGAGGCGCAGGCGGCGATGGCGCACGCGACACGGGTAGCCCCTCCGCCCGTGGAAGGATTGCCGGCGGTGGTGGCTGCGCAGCTCGCAAACCGGCACGCCGAGCTCGCACGCGCCTACGAGGAGGCGGGCCAGCCGCTGCGCGCCATCACGGAGTACCGCCGGGCGCTCGAGCTCGGACCGGCGTTTCTCGACCTGCGCTATCGGCTGGCGCGCGCGCTGCTCGAGACCGGACAGGCGCTCGAGGCGCGCGAGGAACTCGAGCACATCCTGGAGGTGAACGACGCGTTCCTCGACGCGCGCGTGTCGCTGGGCCTCGCGCACTACATGGCCGGCGACGAACTCACGGCCCGGCGCATCTGGAACGAATGCCTCGAGCGGCGACCGCGCTACGCGAGGGCCCAGTCGTACCTGTCCATGCTGGAGCGCAAGGCGAAGTGAGGCGAGTGACCTTGTGGCTGCTGTTGCTCGCCGCGTGTGGCCGCTCGGGGGACATCGAGCGCGAAGGCGATACGGCGTATGCCGCCGGCCGGTTCGGGGCAGCGGCCGCCGCGTATTCGCGAGCGGCGACGCCCGGCGCTTCGGGGCGGGTGATCGCGAAGCTGGGTCAGGCGGCGTTGAGGGCCGGCGAGCTCGAGCTCGCCGTGCGCGCGTGGCGGCGACTGGGCGAGGAGGACCCTCCCTCGCGCCTCGAGGCGGCGGATGGGCTGGAGCTCAGCATGCGCGCCGCGGAGCGCGCCGGGAAGCGCGACGCGAGGCGCGCGGCCGCCGCCGCCCTCCGTGCGCTGGCTCCGGAACGGCCCCTGGGCTGGGCCGATGAGGAGATCGGGCCCGACCAGGGGGGTCGCGATGCGCTGGTGCTCCAGCTGGCAGCGGCCACCGAGCCTCGCGTCGTGGATTCCCTGCTGCTTGCTTTCGGCGAGCGTGCCGAGACCGACGGCGATTGGGAAACCGCACTCGGCGCGTATCGCGGCGTGGCGCGTCGGGGCGAGCCGGGTCTGGTGCAGCTGGGCCGCATCGGCGTGGCCACGACTGCCACGCGGTTGGGCGGTCGGTCCCTGGGCGAGGGACAACCCGCGGAGGCCGTGCAGTATTTCCGCGAAGCCCTGGCCGCCGATCCGACGGCCGCGGGTGACAGCGCCATGGCAGGACTCGCCCGCGCGCTTGCCGGTGTGAGCGACACGACGACCACGGCCGCGAAGGATTCGGTCGCAACGGGAACGAGGGAGAACGTGCAGTGATGGGCAAGCGATGGAACGGGGTACGCATGCTGGCGTTGGCCGTCACGGCACTGCTTGGCGCGGTGGGCTGCGGCAGGAGTGCACCACCGGTGCTCAACGCCGAGCCGGGCTCGCAGGCAGCCCAGGCCACTGCGGCCGGTGTCGACTCCATCTGGGCGCTGGCGGAGACGCGCTTCCGCCGCGGCGATTGGGAGAAGACCATCACCGCCCTCGAGCGCGCCAATCTCGAGATGCTGCCGACCGACCCGCGGCGCGCGCGGCTGCATTTCATGATCGCCGAATCGATGTACCAGCAGGCCGACTTCCTGCAGGCCGCCCGGGAATTCCGCCGGGTGTCGGACGAGACGCCGGGCGACCCGCTCGCCCCGGACGCCTTGCTGCGCGCCGGCGACTCCTTCGCCTCGCTGTGGCGGCGGCCGGAACTCGACCCGACCTACGGCCAGACCGCGATGGCCACCTACAGCGAGGTGAGCAACCGGTTCCCGGGCACGCCCGCCGCCCGGCAGGGCCAGCAGCGGCTGCTGGAACTGCAGGACCAGTTCGCTTGGAAGCAGTACAAGGCGGGCAGCTACTACATGCACCTGAAGGCCTACGACTCGGCCATCCTGTACTACCGGGATGTGGTCGCCACCTACCCGCGCTCCCGCGCGGCGCCAAGGGCGCTCATGGACCTGGTGAAGGCGTACTACAAGCTGGGTTATTACGAGGACGTCAAGGAGACCTGCGGTTATATTCGACGGTTCCACGCGAACGCGAAGGGCCTCGCGGAGGTGTGCCCGACGAACCAGGAAGCCTCCTGACGGGATGATCGGGCTCCTGGGCGGCTCGTTCGACCCGATCCACCACGGCCATCTGCTGGTGGCCCAGGCGGCGGTGGAGGCGCTGGGGCTCGACGAGTTGTGGTTCGTGCCGGCGCGGGAGCAGCCCTTCAAGCAGGGGCGGCATTCGGCCCCGGCGGCCCACCGGGCACGGATGGTGGAGCTGGCCATCGGCGGGGAGCCCCGCTTCCGTCTCGAGCCGCTGGAACTCGAACGGCCGGGGCCGAGCTACACGGTGGATACGCTCCGGCTGCTGCGGGCACGGGAGCCGGGGGCGGCGTTCACGCTGCTGGTAGGCGCCGATACGGCGGCGGAGCTGGAGTTGTGGCGCGAGGCGGCGGCGCTGCCGGAGCTCGCGCGAATCGTGGCGTTCGCCCGCGCAGGCGCGCCGGCACCGCCCTCGGCGCTGGTGGCCGAGACGATCACGGTACCGTCGCTGGACATCAGCGCGACGGCGATCCGGGGCCGCGCGGCGGCCGGACGGTCCATACGCTATTGGGTGCCCGAGGGCGTCGCCGAGTACGTGGCGGCGCACGGGCTGTACAGGAACGGGGAATGATCAAGAAGCTCATCGAGTCGGTCTTCGGCACGCGGCACGAGCGCGAGGTCAAGCGCCTCCAGCCGCTGCTCGACGCCATCCACCGGGAAGAGGAGCAGCTCAAGGACCTCTCCGAGGAGCAGCTGCGCGGGCAGACCGCGAAGTTCCGCGGCATCATCGCCGAGCGCACGGGCGCGTTGCGGGCCGAGCTCGACCAGGCGAAGCAGGCCAAGCACGACTGCGCCGACCCGGCCGAGCGCGACACGATCGAGGACCGCGTCCAGCAGCTCGACCAGCAGTACCGCAAGGCGATCGCGCAGGTGCTCGACGACCTGCTGCCCGAGGCCTATGCCACCGTGCGCGAGGCGTGCCGGCGGCTGGTGGGGACGACCGTGTCGGTGACGGGTCACGACCTCGTCTGGGACATGGTGCCGTACGACGTGCAGCTCATCGGCGGCATGTCGCTGCATCAGGGGCGCATCGCCGAGATGGCCACGGGCGAGGGCAAGACGCTCGTCGCCACGCTCCCGCTCTACCTGAACGCCCTGACCGGTCGCGGCGCGCATCTGGTCACCGTCAACAACTACCTGGCCCGCCGCGACTCGCAGTGGATGGGGCATGTCTACCGCTACCTGGGCCTCACGGTGGCGTGCCTCGACGACACCGAACCCTCGAGCCCCGAGCGCCGCGCGGCCTACTTCGCCGACATCACCTACGGCACGAACAACGAGTTCGGCTTCGACTACCTGCGCGACAACATGGTGTTCTCGCTGGAGCAGCGGGTGCAGCGGGAGCACATCTACGCCATCATCGACGAGGTGGACTCGATCCTCATCGACGAGGCGCGCACGCCGCTCATCATCTCCGGGCCGGTGGCCCACGAGGGCGACGACTCGTACGCGCGCTTCAACCGGCAGGTGTACGAGCTGGTGCGCCGCCAGACCGACGTGGTGAACACGCTCCTCGCCGAGGGTGAGAAGCTGGTGGCGAACGACGCCACCAGGGCCGAGGGCGCCAAGAAGCTCTATCAGGCCCAGCTCGGCATGCCCAAGAACAAGCGCCTGCTCAAGACGCTCAACGAGACGGGCATCAAGCAGCTGGTGCAGCGGGTCGAGCTCGACGCCATCGCCGACCGCAAGCTGCCCGCAAGGCAGCAGCAGCTGCGAAATCTCGAGGACGCGCTCTTCTTCGTGCTCGACGAGCGCGGCCACTCGGTG